>CALQCV020000039.1 GCA_943329165.2 Candidatus Nitrotoga sp. CP45
GATTTGGTTGATGTTTATTTAACCTCACTTGGAAAAACATATAAAGGAAAAGTACGTCAAATAGCAAACTTTATCAACCCAAACAACAGAACTTTTGGCATAGAAGTTAGCGTTCCAAATCCGGAAAACTTGTTGCGCCCAAACCAAGTGGCCAAACTAAAAATAACAGATTACACAAGTAAAGATGCTATTGTTGTTCCAACAGGTGTAATTCAGGAAGACGGAAAAGGAAACCAATACGTTTATGCAGTTGAAGGCAACAATGGAAAAACAGGAACAGCCAAAAAAGTGGTAGTTACTGTTGGAAAATCATCTGATAACGTTACCGAAATTTTAAGCGGTTTGTCAGCCAACGATATTATCGTCACTGAAGGTGTGAATACTATTTCGGAAGGAATGAAGCTAAATTTTTAAAATAAGGTTAGAAAGGTTATGAGTTTAGAAGGGTTAGTTTGAACCTCCTAAACTTCTAACCTTCTAAACCTCCTAAACTTTCTATATGAAAACATATTCTTTTGAAAAATTATTAGTTTGGAAAAAGTCTAGACAACTAGCAGTTTCTATTTATAAAACTACTAAAGAATTCCCAAAAGAGGAACTATTTGGAATAACAAGTCAGATGAGAAGGTGTGGTGTTTCAATTGCATCAAATATTGCTGAAGGTTCAGGAAGACAAACCTTTAAAGAAAAAGCCAGATTTACTGAAATTGCATACGCATCAGCATTAGAGCTGTTAAATCAACTGTTGATTTCTTTAGATCTAGAATATTTAAAAGAGGAAGATTATATAAAATTAAGAACAGAAATAGAGGAAATAACATTTATGTTAGACGCTTTAAGAAAATCACAAATAAACAATGAAGGATAAAAAAGCTTAGAAGGGTTATGTGTTTAGAAGGGTTAGTTAGCCCCCTAATCTTCTAAACCTCATAAACTTTCTAAACTCATAAACCTTATAACCATTATAAACCTCATAAACTAAACAAATGAGCCATCAAAGTAAAGAATTCAGTATATCAAGTTGGGCTGTTGACAATCGTGTCACGGTTTATATCTTGACTCTTTTAATCGTAATAACAGGTGTAATTGCCTATATAACGATGCCGCGTGAGGATTTCCCGGAAATCATCGAAAACAAAGTTTATATCTCGTCTGTATTTCCTGGAAATTCAGCCGAAGATGTGGAGAAACTTATTGTAAAACCACTCGAAAAAGAAATCAAAAATATCAGTGGTGTTGAAAAAGTAACTGCAAGTTCGTTTCAAGATTACGGAATGCTTATCGTTGAGTTTTCCGATAAAGTTGGCATTGAAGAAGCAAAAGTCAAAATCAAAGACAAAGTTGATATCGTAAAAGCCGACACCGATTGGCCAAATCTAGACAACGGAAGTAAAGTAGAGCCGAGTGTTTTCGAATTGAACATTTCGGAAGAAGTTCCGATTTTGAATATCAATATGCAAGGAAATTATACCACCCAACAGTTAAAAGACTATGGTAAAAAATTACAGGACGACATTGAAGAAATTCCAGAAGTTAAAAAAGTGGACATTCTTGGTGTTGATGATAAAGAAGTAGAAATTGCTGTCGATATTTTCAAAATGACTGCTGCTCAAGTTTCGTTTGACGATATTCAAAATGCTGTGAAATATGAAAACATGACGCTTTCGGGTGGGAATTTAACCTCACAAGGCTCGAGAAATAATATCCGAATTGTTGGTGAAATTAAAGACCCCAAAGAACTTGAAAACATCATAGTGAAGCACAATGGCGGAGCGGTTTACCTAAAAGACATTGCCACGGTTTCCTTCAAAGAGAAAGAAAAAACAACTTATGCTCGTGAAAAAGGAACCGAAGTGGTGATGCTAAACGTAAAAAAACGTTCGGGTCAAAATATGATTTCGGCCATTGATCAAGTAAAAGAAAAAATCAAATCGGCACAAGAAAGTTATTTGCCAAAAGATTTGTCATTAAAACTAACTAACGACCAATCTTCACGTGTGGAGCATCAGGTTGACGAGTTGTCAAACCATATCATTTTCGGAATTGTACTCGTAATGATTGTACTGATGTTTACCATGGGATTGCGAAACTCATTATTCGTTGGAGCGGCAATTCCGTTGTCGATGATGATGGCATTTACCATTCTTTCTGCCTTTGGCTTGACTTTGAATACGATGGTTTTATTTGGTTTGGTAATGGGTTTAGGAATGCTAGTTGACGACGGTATTGTGGTTGTCGATAATGTTTTTGCCAATATGAAAAAAGGAATGCCACGAATTCAAGCATCGAAAATTGGAATTGGTGAAATTGCTTGGCCGGTTATATCTTCTACGGCAACTACATTGATGGCATTTTTACCATTCGCACTGTGGCCTGGAACCATGGGTAAATTCATGAAATATTTCCCAATTACATTAACCATAACTTTGAGTGCTTCACTATTTGTAGCAATGGTTGTAAATGCTGCTATGACGGGTGGATCGATGGATATTGAAGATAAAAACGTTACTAAAAAATCAGCAAAAACGTATTCCATAATTTTCACCATTGTTGCTGTGCTATTTGTAACGCTTGGTAATATTTATGACTCGAAATTTGCCAGAGCGATTGGCCATTTAGCTATAATTTCCCTTGGATTAATGTGGTTGTATAAAATTAAGTTGTACCAATGGACACAAGATTTCCAACATAGTTTTTTTCCTCGATTGGAGAAAAAATACCAACGTTTTTTAGCAATTATATTAACCGGAAAAAATGCTTGGATTGCTTTAGCAACAATAATTGGAATGCTATTCTTTTCTTTCATCTTACTGGGAATTTTCCCAAGAAAAGTATTGTTCTTTCCTGATAATATTCCGAAACAAGTAATTACTTACATCGAATATCCACAGGGAACAGATATTGAAAAAACGAATAAAGCCACCAAATTTGTAGAGAACCAGGTCATAACAATTCTGAAGAAATATATTGATCCAAAAACCAATGACAATTTCCTTGCCGAAAGTATTGTATCACAAGTTGGTATTGGTGCCGGAAACCCAAATGTTGATGCTGGGAATTCGTCTGAAACACCTTTTAAAGGAAAAGTAACGGTAAATTTCTCTGAATTCAAATTCAGAAGAGGTTATAATACTTCCGATGTTTTAGAAGAAATCAGGGCCAAAGTAAAAGGAATCGCTGGCGCTAAAGTTACAGTAGAAAAAGACGCCAATGGGCCGCCTGCAGGTTATCCAATTAGCATACAATTAACAGGTTCTGCCGGAACCGACTACGATGTGATGTTGAAAGAAGCTGACAAAATGATTGCTTTTGTGAATTCAAAAAACATCTCTGGAATTGAAAGATTAAATGTGGATGTGAATAAAGAAAGTCCGGAACTTGAAGTAAAAGTGGACAGAGTAAATGCTGGTAGTGTAGGTGTTTCTACTGGACAATTAGGATTTAATTTGCGTCGTTCCGTTTATGGTCAGGAAATTTCGACTTATAAAGAAGGTGATGACGATTATAACATCGTTATGAGAATGCAAGAAGACCAACGTAAAAATGAAAATATCCTTTTCAATCAATCGTTGACTTTCAGAAATCAGTCTACGGGTCAAATCTTACAAGTACCAATTTCGGCAGTATCACAAACGGAAAAAGTTAACACCTATAACCAAATTAAAAGAAAGAACTACAAACGAATCTTAACGATCTATTCGAATGTGTTGACGGGTTATAATGGTGATGAAATTACCAAACAAATTGGGACCGAATTGAATGGATACAAAATGCCAAAAGACGTAACCTTTTCATTCTCGGGAGTGCAGGAGGAGCAAGGGAAAAATCAAAGTTTCTTGTTCTATGCCTTATTCTTAGCGTTGGCCGGAATTACTATAATTATCGTGTTACAGTTTAATTCGGTTTCAAAAACTATGGTAATTTTATTTACGGTGGTGTTAAGTTTCAGTGGTGTTTTCTACGGCTACATAATCGCGGGGATGGACTTCGTAGTATTGATGACCATGATGGGAATTATTTCCTTGGCGGGAATTGTGGTGAAAAACGGAATTGTATTAATGGACTTTTTCGTGTTGCTTTTGGATAAAAAAGTAGCCGACAAAGGAGTAGAATCGCATAATGATTTATCATTAGAGGAAATTAAAGTCGTAATTATTGAAAGTGGAAAATCGCGTTTGCGCCCCGTTTTATTAACAGCATTGACTGCAGTTTTGGGATTAATTCCGTTAGCGATTGGTTTGAACTTTGACTTCTTCGGATTAATAACCGATTTGAATCCACACTTATATATGGGTGGAGATAACGTTATTTTCTGGTCGCCTTTGGCTTGGACTATCATCTTCGGATTAACATACGCCACAGTATTGACTTTAGTTATGGTACCGGTAATGTTCTATTTAGTGAAACGAGTGAAATACTGGTTACGTGATAGAAGAAACGCAGGAAAAGAATTGGAAGAAGCTTAATTTCCAATCCATTATAAAGTAAAAAAGGGAACTCAAATTGAATTCCCTTTTTTACTTTATAAACAATTAGCTTTTTTAATTTTTAGCAAGAGCATCTTGTTTCCAAGATTTAACTGTACCTACTCTGCTGTTTGAATAATCAACTTCGCTTAATGATTTATCACTCCAAAAAAACCATTTTCCGGTTTTTTCTCCGTTTGTATATTCTCCAATTGATTTTTTATTTCCGTTAGTATCATAAGCAACCCAGCTTCCCTCTAATTTGCCATCTTTAAAATGACCTTGTTGCTGAATTTGTCCATTTTCATAATGATAAGTAGCTTTTATTAAGTTTCCTTCTTGTTCTAAAACTGGTTTTTTTGTTTGTGCAAAAGTCAATGCTGAGATTGCTAAAGCGCCTAAAATCATTATCTTTTTCATAGTTGTAGGTTTTAAATATTCATAATTACATACCAAATGTATGCATTATTTTACATTAAAAAAACTTTTACTTAACAATTTGGTAACATTAAATGCAAATTTAACTTTGGAATAAAAAAAGCCCCGAATCCCATAACTTTGGGACGGGGCTTTAAGAATCAGTATTTTAACTTCTCTATTGAAGCAAACCTGCTAATTGCTCTTTTAGTTTTGGGTCTGAAGGTCTTGCGGCATCAGCATCTACAACAGTTCCTGTTGGATCAATTAAAATAAATCTTGGAATTGAGTTAACATTAAATGTTTTAATAAATTCTGATAATACCGTTTTCCCAGCAAACAATTGTGTTCCGGACAGTTCTTTTTCGGTTACAAATGCTTTCCATTTGTCGTGATCTTTATCTGCATCAACAGAAACACTAACAAATTCTATATTTTTCCCGTGAAAATCCGCTTCCATTTTCTTTAGCGCAGGAATTTCAGCACGACATGGTCCGCACCAGGTTGCCCAAATATCTATGTAAACATATTTCCCTTTTAAACTTTCTAAGGTAGTTTTTCCACCAGCATGATTTTCATAATCAAAATTTGGCGCTTTTGAATTGTTCATCTTTTTGCCTGCAAGCTTTTGATTGTAATATTGTTTCAAACCAAACAATGACACTTCAATATTTTGCTTTTGTAAGGCAACAAACTTTGAATCCAATTTAGCTGAATCTAATTTCTGGAAATCTAAATTCTTTTTAGCATCAACCATTTTATTGAAGTTGGCTTCATCCGCAGCAAGCAATTCATTATAATCAAAAATGTTTTCGTCAATTGTTGATTGGGCTAAAAAATTGTTCTCTGATTCTCCTTTGCCTGTATATTTGATTGATTCATCAAACCGTTCCGCATCCATTTTCAACTTCAAATCATAGCCGTTTTTCAAAAATAGCTGAGTATACTGAACACCATCAAATAGTAAATACATTCCATCTTTAACTTCAAAACTGGCTTTGAAAAGATTGTTTTTATCAATTTTTATTTCTTGAATCGTATTGTTATCGTCTTTAATGTAGATAACATCGCCATTTCTATTGGCTATATCTGCCTGAAAAGTTACTTTGTTTTGAGCAAAAGCAAAAGAAGAAAATAAAACTACCGTTAGTAGCGTATATAGATGTTTACTCATAATTAAAATATTTTTTATTTGGAATTCGTGACTCGAACCGCTTAGGCGGTGAACAGATGTAATAATCTTCGATTTCATTGTTGTATGTTTAAATTTAATTTTCAAATATACTTTTTTTCCAGAACCGATTCCTAAACGATTTGTTAAACTTGATACTATGTTTACCTTAGTTTATTGATTTTGTTTTTTACTTTTGCAAAAAACTATTCTAATGTATAGAAGTCATAATAATGGTGAATTAAACGCCACACATATTAACGCAGCAGTAACGCTTGTCGGTTGGGTTCAAAAATCGCGTAACAAAGGGTTTATGATTTGGGTTGATTTGCGCGACCGTTATGGAATTACACAATTAATTTTTGATGAACAAAGAACAGACAAAGCCGTTTTTGAAAAAGCAAAATCGCTTGGAAGAGAATTTGTAATTCAGGTAAAAGGAACTGTTATTGAACGTGAGTCCAAAAATGCCAATATGACTACTGGCGATATTGAAATTCTGGTTTCTGAATTAAATATTCTAAACACTGCCTTAACTCCACCTTTTACCATTGAAGACGAAACCGATGGCGGCGAAGATATCCGAATGAAATACCGCTACTTGGATATTCGTAGAAATCCGGTTAAAAACTCGTTGCTCTTCCGTCACAAAGTAGCTATGGAAGTGCGTAAATATTTATCTGATTTGGATTTCTGTGAAGTAGAAACTCCCTATTTAATCAAATCAACTCCGGAAGGTGCACGCGATTTCGTTGTTCCAAGCCGAATGAATTCTGGCCAATTTTATGCTTTGCCACAATCACCACAAACGTTTAAACAATTACTAATGGTTGGTGGAATGGATAAGTATTTCCAAATTGTGAAATGTTTCCGTGATGAAGATTTACGCGCCGACAGACAACCGGAGTTTACTCAAATCGATTGCGAAATGGCATTTGTAGAACAAGAAGATATTTTAAATGTTTTTGAAGGATTGACACGTCATTTACTGAAAGAACTTAAAGGCATCGAAGTAGATAAATTTCCGAGAATAACATACGATTATGCCCTGAAAACATACGGAAATGACAAACCGGATATCCGATTCGGAATGGAATTTGGCGAATTAAATTCGGTTGCCCAAAATAAAGATTTTGGTGTTTTCAATTCGGCAGAATTGGTAGTTGGAATTGCTGCTCCAAATTGTGCTTCATTTACAAGAAAAGAAATTGATGCGTTAATTGACTGGGTAAAACGGCCACAAGTTGGAGCATCCGGAATGGTCTATGTGAAATGCGAAGAAGACGGAACTTATAAATCGTCTGTAGATAAATTCTACGACCAAGATGATTTAGCCAATTGGGCGAAAGCAACTGGAGCAAAGGCTGGCGATATAATTTTTGTGCTTTCAGGCCCAGCTGATAAAACCCGAACACAGCTTTCTGCACTTCGTATGGAATTGGCAACACGTATGGGATTAAGAAACCCAGAAGTTTTTGCTCCGCTTTGGGTTGTTGATTTTCCATTATTGGAATGGGATGAAGAGAGCGGTCGTTATCATGCGATGCATCATCCTTTTACGTCGCCAAAACCGGAAGATATGAAACTAATTGAAACCGAGCCAGGAAAAGTTCGTGCCAATGCTTATGATATGGTATTAAATGGGAATGAAATCGGCGGTGGTTCCATTCGTATCCATGATAAAGACTTACAAAGTAGAATGTTTTCACTGTTAGGGTTTTCTGCTGAACAAGCCGAAGATCAATTTGGTTTCTTGATGAATGCATTCCAATTTGGGGCGCCACCACATGGCGGATTGGCTTTTGGATTGGACAGATTAGTAGCAATTTTGGGCGGACAGGAAACAATTCGGGACTTTATTGCTTTCCCAAAAAACAATTCAGGAAGAGACGTAATGATCGATGCGCCATCAGCAATTGACGAGAATCAACTGAAAGAATTATTCATAAAACTCGATTTGTAGTAATTAAATCAAATTCACGGAATTTTGAGAAGCAACTGTTCAAATAGTTAAAACACTTGCTTTTTTTCATGTATAAATTTCAAAAGCCTCACGTATTTCTCTGTCAAGATTTTAAATCAAGAATAAAATTTTAACGAATTTTTAATTATTTAACACTGAAATGCTTGTTATGTCGCAATAAAATTTATCTTTGACCATTATTAATTTTTTTACAATACAAAATGCGCACAGGAACAGTAAAATTTTTCAACGAATCAAAAGGTTACGGTTTTATCACAGATGATGAAACTGGTAAAGACATTTTCGTACATGCTACCGGAGTTAAAACTGAAAATTTAGCCGAAGGAGATAAAGTATCTTACGAAGAAGAAGAAGGTAGAAAAGGTAAAGTAGCAGCTCAAGTAGTAGCTATCGAAGACTAATATATATTATTTTTTGATTACCTAGATTAAAAGGCGTCCCGAATAATTCGGGACGCCTTTTTTATGTTTTAAAAAATGCTATTTAAAATCATTTTAAATAACTTCATTTGACCACTAATTAACAAACCTTTATCGCTTGATTTTTGCGAATTAAATTATGCGATGTTATATTTGCAGCTATTTTAATTACATCTAATTTCACCCATTATGCAATCTAATCAATTAGATTACTTACCAATCCTTATGCAAGCAGGTTTAGCAGTAGGATTTGTGGTTCTAACCATTATAGGTTCTGGCTATTTAGGACCAAAAAGACACTCAAAAAACAAAGACAAAAACTTCGAATGCGGAATAGAATCTGTTGGCAACGCTAGGATTCCTTTTTCTGTAAAATATTTTCTAGTGGCAATTTTATTTGTTTTGTTTGATGTCGAAGTGATTTTCTTATATCCTTGGGCAATCAATTTCAAAGCATTGGGAGTTGAAGGAATGATTAAAATGGTGATTTTCATGATGTTGCTTTTAGTCGGATTCTTCTATATCATAAAGAAGAAAGCACTAGAATGGGAATAATATTAATTTAAGATTTTGAAAATCAGGCTTAACGATTTTCAAAATTTAAGGATAGATTTTGGTTTATAGGCAAATCCCAAATCCAACCCGAGGCGCAGCCGAACTGTATGGAGCGTAGCGGAGTAAAATCTAAAAATTACAAATGAGTACAAGAACAAAATTGGTTGCTCCGCCGGAAGGAGTTGTTGGTGAAGGTTTCTTCGCTACAAAATTGAACGATGTCGTTGGCATGGCGCGCGCTAATTCACTTTGGCCCTTACCTTTCGCTACTTCTTGTTGCGGAATCGAATTTATGGCAACAATGGCTTCTCATTATGACTTAGCACGATTTGGTTCTGAAAGAGTTAGTTTCTCTCCGCGCCAAGCCGATATGTTAATGGTAATGGGAACGATTTCCAAAAAAATGGCGCCAATTTTACGTCAGGTTTACGAACAAATGTCCGAGCCACGATGGGTAATTGCTGTTGGAGCTTGCGCAAGTTCGGGCGGCGTTTTTGATACGTATTCCGTTTTACAAGGAATTGACAAAGTAATTCCTGTTGACGTTTACGTTCCAGGTTGTCCTCCCAGACCGGAACAAATCGTAGATGGTGTAATGCAATTACAGGAATTGGTGAGAAACGAATCTGTTCGCAGAAGAAGCTCGCCTGAATACAAAGAATTATTAGCTTCTTATAACCTATAATATGGCTTTAGAAACTGCATACATACAAGAAAATATGTCTAAAAGATTTGGCAACAATGTGCTTAATTTTGAGATGAAAAGAGATATTTTTTCCTTCGAAGCTACTTCAGAAACGATACATGAAGTAATTCAAACGCTAAAAGAAGACGAAAGTTTAAACTTCCATTTTTTAACCGATTTGAGTGCAATTCATTTCCCCGACAATGATGAAAATCATCAGTTTGCCGTGGTATATCAATTGCATAATTGGATTGAAAATGTTAGGATTCGCGTGAAAACATTTTTGCCTGATCCTGCGGAAGTAGCTACAATAATCGATTTGTTTCTTTGTGCCAATTGGATGGAAAGAGAAGCTTGGGATTTCTATGGAATACATTTTAAAGGACATCCGCAGTTGAAACGAATTTTAAATATGGATGAAATGGTATCTTTTCCAATGAGAAAAGAGTTCCCGATGGAAGATAGCGGTAGAACTGATAAAGACGATCGCTTCTTCGGAAGAACACCAGTCAATAATGGATAATGAATAATTAATAATTGTAAACTGTAAAAAAGAATAAAATTTAATGGCATCAAAAAAACTAATTATTAATTATCAATTGTCAATTGTCAATTAAAAAATGTCAGATTTACTATTACCACCAGAGCATCGCTATGCTAAAATCATAGAGCAAAGCCGAAATGAAGACGGAAGTGAATTTTCTATCTTAAATTTAGGACCAACTCACCCGGCTACACACGGAATTTTCCAAAATATTTTATTAATGGATGGCGAGCGAATCTTAGATGCTGAACCAACCGTTGGCTATATTCACAGAGCTTTCGAAAAAATAGCCGAAAACCGTCCGTTTTACCAAATCAATGTATTGACTGACCGTATGAACTATTGTTCCTCGCCTATCAATAATATGGCTTGGTGGATGACCGTAGAAAAACTGTTAAATATTGAAATCCCGAAAAGAGCCCAATATTTGAGAGTTATTGTGATGGAATTAGCCAGAATTACGGATCACTTGATTTGCAATTCAATCCTTGGGGTTGATACTGGAGCTTATACTGGTTTCCTTTATGTTTTTCAATTCAGAGAAAAAGTATATGAAATCTATGAAGAAATTTGTGGCGCTCGTTTAACAACAAATATGGGAAGAATTGGAGGTTTCGAAAGAGAATGGTCGCCAAAAGCATTTGAATTACTTAACACTTTCCTTGAAGAATTTCCGGTTGCATGGAAAGAATTCGAAAATCTTTTTGAAAGAAACAGAATCTTTATTGACAGAACGGTTAATGTTGGTCCGATAACTGCCGAAAGCGCCATGCAATACGGATTAACAGGTCCAAATCTACGTGCCGCTGGAATCGATTACGATGTCCGTAAAGCTGCTCCTTATTCATCTTATGACGATTTTGAATTTGATATCCCTGTTGGAAAATCAGGCGATACGTATGATCGCTTTTGTGTTCGTAATGCCGAAGTTTGGGAAAGCTTAAGCATCATCAAACAAGC
>CALQCV020000040.1 GCA_943329165.2 Candidatus Nitrotoga sp. CP45
AAACCAATCACAATACCAATATCAACTGTAGTTGATGTTACAAATCCGAGGATAGTTTATAATTCGCCAAACAGCGATAAACTAGATGATTTTATACAGTTAAATTTCTCAGCCTCCAAAAATTGGAAACTAAACGATACGATTTCATTAGAAACTAATGTTTCGGTACTTAATCTTTTGAACAAAAAAAATAGTGTTAATCGTTTTTACAGAATAAACTCGGCCAGCAATAATGTTGAGAGTATAGATATATATGCGCTTGAATTGACACCAAACGTAAATGTGAAATTGAGCTTTTAAAAGTTACATTCGCTCTGGCACTTCAATTCCGAGTAGTTTGAAAGCCGATTTTATAGTATCAGCCACTTTTTGGGAAAGCTGTACTCTGAAAACTTTCTTAGTGCTATTTTCTTCACCTAAAATGGAAACCGTTTGATAAAACGAGTTGTATTCTTTAACTAATTCATAAGTATAATTTGCGACCAAAGCCGGCGAATGATTGTTAGCCGCGTTTTGAATTACCTCGGGATAAAGTTCTATTTGTTTAAGCAGTTCTTTTTCTTTCGGATGCAATTCCAATTCGGTAATTACCAAATTCAAATCAAAATCTGCTTTCCGTAAGATAGACTGAATTCGAGCATACGTATATTGAATAAACGGCCCCGTATTTCCTGCAAAATCGACTGACTCTTCAGGATTGAAAAGGATTTGTTTCTTTGGATCTACTTTCAAAATATAATATTTCAAAGCACCGAGACCAATCGTTTTGAACAACTTAGTTTTTTCTTCTGCTGAATACCCTTCTAATTTTCCTAAATCGTTAGCTATTTTCCCGGCAGTTTCAGTCATTTCTTCCATCAAATCATCGGCATCAACAACAGTTCCTTCTCGAGATTTCATTTTCCCAGAAGGTAATTCGACCATTCCATATGACAAATGATATAAGCTTTCTGCCCAATCAAATCCTAATTTTTTCAAAATTAAAAACAACACTTTAAAGTGATAATCTTGTTCATTACCAACAGTATAGACCATTCCGCCAACATCTGGAAAATCTTTTACACGTTGAATTGCAGTTCCAATATCCTGTGTCATATATACCGCTGTGCCGTCAGAACGTAACACAATTTTTCTGTCTAAACCATCAGGGGTTAAATCAATCCAAACGGAACCATCAGCATCTTTTTCAAAAATGCCTTTTTCCAAACCGAATTGCACGACTTCTTTTCCTAACAAATAGGTATTACTTTCATAATAATAACTATCGAAATCAACGCCGAGATTTTTATAGGTTTGAGCAAAACCATTGTAAACCCATTGGTTCATGGTTTTCCAAAGTTGAATAACCTCAGGTTTTCCAGCTTCCCAATCGAGAAGCATTTCTTGCGCTTCCTGAATAATCGGAGCTTGTTTTTTTGCTTCGTCTTCTGTTTTTCCTTGAGAAATTAATTCCGCTGTTTGTATTTTATATTCTTGGTCAAATTTAACATAGAAATTACCAACTAGTTTGTCTCCTTTCAAACTTGAACTTTCTGGAGTTTGTCCGTTGCCAAATTTTTGCCAAGCCAACATCGATTTACAGATATGAATTCCCCTGTCATTTATAATTTGGGTTTTATATACTTTTTTGCCTGAAGCTTTTATAATTTCTGCAACGGAATATCCTAAAAGATTATTTCTAACATGCCCAAGATGTAGAGGTTTGTTGGTATTTGGCGATGAATATTCGACCATAATGGCCTTTTCATTTGGAGAAACTACAGCAAAACCAAAGCGCTTATCATCTTTTATTTCGTTAAAGAAAGTAAGATAATAATCATCTGAAACCACAATATTTAAGAATCCGGAAACTACATTAAAACGAATAATTTCATCTACGTTTTCAACTAAATAGTTACCTATTTTAGTTCCGATTTCTGTTGGATTAGCTCCGCTCAGTTCGGCTCCGCCTCGGGTGCCTTTAATAACTTTCAATAATGGGAAAATAACCATGGTAATGTCACCTTCAAATTCCTTACGTGTAATTTGAAATTCAACTCTATCAATAGAAACATCGAATAATTGATGAACTGCTTTTTGAATCGGTAAAGTAAGAATTTTCGAAAGCTTCATGGTAATTTCTTTTAAGTTGGCAAATATAAACATTACAATATAATTTTAATAGTTAGAACAATTTATAAAAAAACAACTTCAATAATTCTGTAACAAATACTTTTTGTAAGTTTTTTGACTATTAAATAATAAATATTATGTATTTCATCGATATTTTTTGCATATAAACGATATTTTCATCAATATTTGTATAGTCAAAATCCCAATATTATGAAAAAGTTATTACTCTTAATCTCAATCATGATTTCCGCTTATGGTTTTTCACAACCAATCACGGTTGATACAAGCATTTACACAATACCTGAATTGGTAAACAATGTGTTAATTAATTCCACGTGCGTCAATGCCACGAATATAACGTGGAGTACAGGATCTAATTTTGGTTCTTCAAATGGAATTGGTTTTTTCCAAAACACAAATCCAAACTTTCCAATGCAAAGTGGTGTAGTATTAAGTACCGGAAATGCATTAAATGCAGCCGGCCCAAATACAACATTACTTAGTGATGGATCAACGGCCTGGGCCGGAGATGCTAATTTAGAAGAGACTTTAGCAGCAGCAGGAATTCCAATGGTGTCTAAAAATGCATCTGTTTTGGAATTCGATTTTACACCAATTTCTTCAAATTTCAGTTTTGATTTTATTTTTGCTTCTGAAGAATATGGGAATTTTCAATGTTTATTTTCTGATGCTTTCGCCTTTTTATTAACTAATAGGAGTACTGGCGTAACTACAAATTTAGCGGTTGTTCCTAGTACAAACACACCTATATCAGTTGTAACTATTAGAGATTTTTTATTTAATTCTTCTTGTCCATCAGTAAATCCAGGATATTTTGGAAGTTTTAATGGTGGTTCAGCTGCCGCATATTCAGCTACTAATTTTAACGGTCAAACGAAAGTTTTAAAAGCGGCTGCTTCACTAACTGCAGGTGTTCCTTATCATATTAAATTGGTAATTGCCGATAGATCAGACTCACAGTCAGATTCGTCAATATTTATTTCTTCTGATAGTTTTAATATTGGTCAAGACGTATTAGGTTTAGATTTAACCGTTGCTGATGGTAATGGATTATGCTCTGGAACAAATTATACTCTCGACACCGGATTAAGTACTTCCAATCATACGTTTGTTTGGAAAAAAAATGGTGCAATTTTGTCTGGACAAATTGGTGCGACTTTAAATGTTAGCCAGGCAGGCACTTATGAAGTAACGTATACTAATATTTTTAGTACTTGTTTACCTATTACAGATTCGGTTATTGTAGAATATTATCCTCAAATAACATCTTTAAATCCAAATCCAATATACAAATGTGATTCTGGTGCCGCTTCCTATACTTACAATTTAGATTTAAATACATCAAGAGTAAAACAGGGTTTAGATCCATCAACTAGTGTTTTTTATTTTATATCTCAAAGTGATGCTAATAATAATATAAATCCACTCCCATTGATGTATAATAGCCCGAGTGGACAAACAATTTATGTTAGAATTCAATTACCTAGTAGCAGTTGTTATATTGTTAAATCTTTTCAGTTACTTGTTACTCCTGGTCCAATTGCTAATTCTGTACCAAATTTAACATCATGCGCTATCAATCAAGCTCAACTTAGGGCTCGTTTTAATCTTACTTCACAACAAGCTCAGATTTTGAATGGTCAATCCTCAACTACTAACACTGTAAGTTATTACACTTCTCTAAATGATGCAAACAATGCGATTAATCCAATAACCGGTGCAACTTCATTCAATTCTTTTGGTCAAACCATATATGTAAGAGTTCAAAATGTTAGTGATTCCTCATGTTTTAGTACAACAAGTTTTGATCTTAGTGTTAATCCGTTGCCTCTTGTTGATGTTCTGGAAGATGTAATAGTATGTACAAGTTATGTCTTACAGCCTTTAACTAACGGAAACTATTTTACGAGTATAAACGGTGGTGGAACTCCACTATATGCCGGAGACTTAATCACAGTAACAAAAACTGTTTATATATTTAATCAACCGGGAGGACCAGGTACATGCGGTGCTAATAGTTCTTTTAAAGTTACGATTGTTGACGCGCCATCATTAAGTCCTTCAAATGTAACAAGTTGCGGAAGCTATACGCTACCTGTTCTAACCTTTGGTAAATATTATACTGGACCAGGGGCGACAGGTTCACAAATTACAGCTGGAACCGTAATATCTTCTACGCAAACTATCTATTATTATTTTACGACAATAATTACGCCAATATGTATAGTCGATTCTAGTTTCATAGTTTCAATTGTTCCTAATATTGAAGTCGGAACAAGACCTGATGTACTTGAATGTACTTCCTATACTTTACCAGATTTACCATTAGGAAATTATTTTACCGGTGTTGGTGGAACAGGGACTCAATTAGCAGCAGGAACTGTAATAACAACCAACCAAACCATCTATGTTTATGCAACTACAACTGGAACAACAACATGTAGTGACGAAGATATTTTTGATGTATTCATCGGAATACCGCAACCCGGAGATATTTCTCAATGTAATGGCTATACTTTACCCGCACTTCCTATAGGAAATTATTATACTGGACCTAGCGGAACCGGGACACAAATTCCCGCCGGCACTGTAATAAATGATAACTCGATTATATATATCTATGCACAAATAACAAGTAGATCAAACAATTGTACTGATAATCTACATTTCTCTTTAACTTTTGCTCAACCAATGATTGACGTGCTGGCAGATGTTTCTGTTTGTGAAAGTTATACTTTACCTTCATTGACAAATGGTGAATACTTTACAGGTATTGAAGGCACAGGAACAATGCTTTATCCTGGTGATGTCATACTTTCAACTCAAACAATCTATATCTTTAAAAGACTAAATGCAACTTGTTTTAATCAAAATAGTTTTACTGTTACGATTAACCAAATACCAGCTATTGACTCCCGTTCAGATATTGATATTTGCGACCAATATGTTTTAACACCTTTAAATGTTGGAGATTATTATACAGGTCCAAATGCAACCGGAACATTAATTGCTCCGAATACAGTTATAACTTCTTCTCAATTGATTTATATTTATGGTATTTCAAATACTACTCCTGCATGCAGTATTCAAAATACTTTTCAAATAAATATATTTTCAACAACTGCAGATTCTTTACCAAATGTAAGTGCATGTGATAGTTATACGTTACCAGTTCTAACTACTAATAATCATTATTATACGCAATCAGGTGGTCCAACTGGTAGCGGAACAGAAATTTTACCTGGTGCATTAATTACCTCAAGTCAGACCATATATATATTCAAAGAATCTTTAATTAGAACCTCTTTTTCATGTGATGACGAAACCTCATTCACTGTAATTATTAATAATACTCCTATAATTTCTCCTGTTGCCAATGTCCAAGTTTGTAATTCCTATACTTTGCCTTCACTGGCTATTGGGGATTATTATACGGATATAAATGCATCTGGAACTTTATTACATGCAGGTGATATTTTGACTTCTTCACAAACAATTTATATTTATGCACATACTGCAACATCACCTGATTGTTCAAGTGAAATAAGTTTTACAGTTACTATTTTTAATGTTGATACATTACCAAATGTTACCATTTGTGAAAACTATACGCTTCCAACTTTAACCGTCGGCAGATTTTTCAGTGGACCAAATGGAACGGGAACAATGTTGCCTTCAGGCACAGTAGTTACTAACTCTATGACTGTTTATATTTATGCCTCATCTACATTTCTTCCTAAATGCAGTGATGAAACCTCATTTACAGTGACCATTATTGATACACCTGTTGCGAATTCAGTAACTGTAAGCTTACGAACTACCTGTGATACAGATGGCACTAATGACGGAATAATAAATTTTAACTTGTCAACGTTATCAGCTGCAACGCTCGGAACGCAATCAGGTATTGAATTTAGTGTTACTTATTACGAAAGTTTAGCAAACGCAACAACTGCATCAAACCCGGTAACAACTTCAACTCAAACCATTGTTTACGCTCGAGTTAGTAATTCATTGGCACCAAATTGTTACGACGTAAAACCGATAACTATTATTGTAAATAAACTACCCGAACCAACACCTGTTGATGGAATAATTTGCATAGATAGTGAAACCGGAACACTTTTAAATGCCTATACAATGTATAGTGAATTACCTACTGCTACACATAGATTTGTTTGGACAAATGAAACCGGAAATACCGTTGGAACAGCAAGCAACTATCAAGCGACTTTACCCGGAGTGTTTACTTTAGTTGCTACAAGTAACGCTACAGGTTGTGTTTCAGAACCAGTAAATGTTACTGTTTCTCCATCTGAACCAGCTATCGTAACCTACGAGGTTAGTGAAGATTTTGCAGATAACCAATCTATTACGGTAACGGCAACTGGTCAAGGAAATAATTTTGAATACCAATTAAATGATGGTCAGTTTCAAGATAGTAATGTTTTTGAAGATGTTCCATCAGGAATTCATATTGTAACTGTTAGAGATAAAAATGGTTGTGGAAGCACCTATATTAAAGCTTTGGTTGTAAACTATCCTAAGTACTTTACCCCAAATGGTGACGGATATAACGATTCATGGAATATAGAAGATTTATCGAATCAATCAAATGCCAGCATCATAATTTATGACCGTTATGGTAAAATGCTTACCCAAATAAAACCGAATAATAGCGGTTGGGACGGAACCTATAATGGTCACTTAATGCCATCTGATGATTATTGGTTTAGTGTTTCCTACATCGATCAAAATCAAGTCGGCCAGGAATTTAGAGCCCATTTCGCAATGAAAAGATAAGTCACATAATACTCATTTTGTAAAAACTCCTGATATTCTCAGGAGTTTTTATGTTAAAGTTTGTAACAAGTAAACATTTTTAAAGTCTACTTGAGCATTAAATAATTCTATAAATACATTATGAAGCTTAAATTTTTACTAGTAAGTTTATTTTTTTTCTTTTCTTTTCTGCAAGCTCAAAACACAACACAAACGACATTCGGACCGGGAAGTATTTCGGGAAGAGTAATTGACAAAAATTCAAAACAACCTATTCCTTATGTAAATGTTAGTGTTAAACTTGAAGGAAAAATTATCACCGGAGGAATTACACAAGATAATGGAAGTTTTACAATTAAAAACCTTGAACTAAAAGACTATACCATTGAATTTCAATTTATGGGATACAAAAAACAAACAGTTGCTATAAGTTTAATGTCCAATAAAAGTACTAATTTAAATACCATTTCACTCGAGGAAGATGTCGTTCAACTTGAAGGTGTTGAGATTGTCAAAGAAAAATCGACCTATGAACAAAAAATTGACAGAAAAATTATAAATGTTGGTAAAGATTTAATTTCTGCCGGAGCAACAGCTGGTGAAATATTAAACAACATTCCTTCAGTTAGTGTTGATGCGCAAACCAATGCCATTAGCTTACGAGGTAACGAAAATGTAAGAGTTTTAATTGACGGAAAACCGACAAACATTGACCCTGCACAATTACTTAAGCAAATTCCATCGGCCTCAATAAAACAAATTGAATTGATAACAAATCCTTCTGCAAAGTACAATCCAGAGGGAATGAGCGGCATTATAAATATTGTTTTATACAAAAATGCTAATCAGGGTTTTAATGGAAGTATTAATAACGGAGTAACATTTGCCAAAACGCCAAAAGTAAATTCGTCTTTTGACATGAATTACAAGATTGGAAAATTCAATTTCTATGGCAATTATGGATTCAACCACGGTTTGCAACAAAACAATGGTTTTGTAAACAGCCACCAACCTAATGCTGAAAAAACTGTAGATTTTAATTTCGGAAATAAGAATATTTCTCATTTATATAAAATTGGCGTCGATTATTATTTGAATGATTTTAATACATTGTCTGTTTACACCAATCAAAATCTATATTTATCAAGCGGAAACAGCACAACAACAGTTGATTATGAATCAATTGCGATTAACGATATTATTCAGACAAACAATAGTCATAACAAAAATCCTTCGGGAACTTACAATTTAGATTTTAAACATAAATTTAAAAAAGAAGGCGAAAATATTGAGTTAGAAGCCAATTATAACCGAAACAAAGGTGGTGAAAACTCTCGTTTCATTACAATTTCTGATGCTAGTACTTCGTTTATTAATGACATTAACAGCATCAATGATAATATTAAAATCAATATAGATTATACCAATCCGTTGCCAAAAGATGCCAAATTAGAAACTGGTTTAGAAACCCGAATAGAAGATACCAAAAATGATTTTGATATAAATCAAGATTTTAATTCGGATTTTCGTTACAAAAGAACAATTCATTCGGCTTATGCCACTTATGGAAAGCAATGGACAAAATGGGGTTATCAGGTAGGTGCTCGTTTTGAAAATTATGCCGCTGATGCCACATTTAATTCGGTTGATAGTGAAGACAGCAACGGAAACGGAAATACTACAGAAATCATTACCGGTACTTTTAATGACAAGATAAATACAGTATATCCTAGCGGATATTTATCGTATAAACTTTCGGATAACAACTCTTTTAATTTTAACTATTCGCGAAGAGTTGACAGACCAAGCATCGGACAGGTGAATCCAATCAGAGAATGGAGCACTCCAACGGTGACTTCAGTTGGAAATCCATATCTGAAACCACAATTTACCAATTCTTTCGAATTAAATTACACTCGTAAAACCAAAATTGGTGCTATTTCAAGTGTAGTGTTTTACCGAATAATTAAACAAGAAATCACGCGTCTGGTAGAAGTTGATCCAAATGACAACAACAGAAATATTTTGTCATTCGCCAACTTCAAGGACAACAATTCTTATGGTGCTGAAATTTCGGCCAATTTGGATTTTGCCACATGGTGGAGCGCAAATATCGGAACTGATATCTATTTCAAAAAAATTAGAGGAACCGTAACTTCTCAATTCGTTGAAAAAGATGTTTCTATTTTCAACGGAAGAATTAACAATACCTTCAAAGCTACTAAAAACTTACGCTTCCAACTTTTCGAGATGTATCGCGGTCAAGAACAAGGGCTACAGTTTTTGAAAAAAAGCATGTACAAAACAGATGTCGGAGCAAGCTATAATGTGCAGAAAGGAAAAGGAACCATCAGTGCAAGAGCAAGTGATGTTTTTAACACTATGAATTTTAGCTTTGACGGAACATTACCATACAAACAAGAAGGTGCATTTTTTTGGGAAAGCAGAAGCATTTATGTAGGATATAATTACCGTTTTGGTGGTGGAAAAAATACTGCATTACAAAGAAAACAACGTGACAAAAACGAAACCCAAAGTGGTGGTGGAATGATGTAAAATAAAAAAATAAATTTTATTTTACCACTTAATAATAGCACTTGCCCATGTAAATCCGCTACCAAAAGCAGCTAAGACAACGGTATCCCCTTTTTTAATCTTTCCTTGTTCCCAAGCTTCGGTCAAAGCAATCGGAATAGAAGCTGCTGTTGTATTTCCGTATTTTTGAATATTATTAAAAACCTTATCATCACTCAAACCAAATTTCTTTTGAATAAATTGTGAAATTCTCAAATTTGCCTGATGCGGAATCAACAAATCAATATCGGTCACCTCTAAATTATTGGCTAGCAATCCTTCGTTAATCACCTCGCTAAAACGAACCACAGCATGTTTGAAAACAAATTGACCATTCATATACGGAAAATAACTTTCATCATCCGGATTGTTTTCTGCTAAAATATCAGTTATCCATCTCCCTCCCATTCCCGGAGCTAAAACAGCTAATTCCTTTGCATGCTCTCCTTCTGAATGCAAATGTGTGGAAAGAATTCCGCTATCATCATCACTCCTGCTCAAAACCGCTGCTCCTGCTCCATCTCCAAAAATCACCGAAACTCCTCGCCCACGATCAGTCATATCCAATCCTAGGGACTGTACTTCGGAAGCAACTACTAAAATATTTTTATACATTCCGGTTTTGATGAATTGATCCGCAACAGAAAGTGCATATACAAAACCCGAACATTGATTCCGAATATCTAAAGCGCCAATGGTTTTAAAACCTAATTCTTTTTGCAAAGCAACGCCTGGACCAGGAAAATAATAATCGGGAGAAATGGTTGCAAAAACTATAAAGTCAATGTCGTCATAGGATATCTCAGAACGTTCAATTGCAATTTTAGAAGCTTTTACTCCCATTGAGGTTGTCGTATCTTGACCACGTACAATGTGCCTTCTTTCCTTAATTCCTGTTCTTTCCTGAATCCACTCATCATTTGTATCCATTATTTTGGATAGATCATCATTGGTAACTACGTTATCTGGAACATAAAATCCTAAACCTGATATTTTGGAATTAAACATAATCTTAATTTAATTGTTAAAAAACGTAATGCTAAATTAATCAATTTTGAGGCTTCTTTTTCAAGTAAATTTCACTGCCTATCGAAACTTCAATCTCGCTTTCTAAAAATATCTTTTCGCTATTATTAAAGGTTTCTATCAGATAATGATTTCCCAGAAAATAAGTGTTGATTACGACAACTTTAAGTTTTGATTTTTCAACTATCATCAATTGACTTGGATAGATAAACTCCGTTTTTCCGTCGATTTCTACTTCATTAACATCACCAAAAAGTGAAGCAATGTATTTGTTTTTTGGATTATTGTAAATGTGTTTTGGATTTCCTTCTTCGATGATTTCTCCTTCTTTTAAAACCAAAACCTCATCAGCAAAAGAAAGCACATCTGAACTGTCATGAGTAGCAAAAATAGTGGTGATTTGTTTTTCTTTCAGATAGCCAAAGAGTTTTCGCCGCAGACTGTTTTTTCTAAAATTATCGATGTGGCTAAATGGTTCATCTAACAATAAAACTTTGGGCTCGAGTGCTAACACTCGCGCTAAAGCGACGCGTTGCATTTGTCCACCGCTCAAATTTTTTGCTTTTATAGTAGCATAACCC
>CALQCV020000041.1 GCA_943329165.2 Candidatus Nitrotoga sp. CP45
AATCTAATGCTCTTGTCGTGACATAGTAGCGCCAACCTATAATGGCCATTTGCCATTTTTTTGCTTTGCTTAAATCTAGTTGTTGTTTGGTAAAACTAGGCAACAGGAGTTTATTTACTTTTGCAATTATTTTATACATTCTCATCTATTTTCTTGTTTAATAAGGCGAAATACCCAAATACCAGAAAGCATTCCCAATAAACCTAGTATGCCCATAACCAACCAGTTTACTTGATAGCCATGATATTCGATGATTTCCATTCCAACTTTAGAGCTTATTATGTGGGCCAAACTAAAACTCATGGTATAAATAGCCATATATCTTCCTTCATGACCTTTTGGTGCTCTACTTAAGGCAACTGAATTCGAAAAAGGAAAAGCAAACATTTCGCCAACAGTCATAAATAGCATCATTAGGATTAAAACGCCAGCCCAAGTATTAATAAGCAATAGAAATAAACCTATTGCCATTAAGAAACAACCCATTGCTACTACTTTGACTTTACTTATTTTATGCCGTTCTACGTAACTCACAAGAGGCATTTCTAGAAAGAAAATCATCAGACCGTTCATGGTTAAAAGTAACCCTACTTGAAATTCTGTTAAGTTAAATTGTTCTTTGTGGTATAACGGAATTGTAGTGAAAACTTGAAAAAATAATACACCTGAAACAAAGCAGGTAAAAAGGAAAATCAAAAATGGTTTGTCTTTAAATACGGAATGCGTCAACACAGCATCGGGCTGTTTCTTATCAATAAAAGGTGATTTTTTCTTTTCTTTTACTTTGATCCAAAAAATCAGAATGGCTATAATACAAGTCAATCCATCAATCCAAAACAAGCCACGATAGCCAATACTCATGATAATTAACCCGCCTAAAGCCGGACCAGCAGCAAATCCAAGATTAATGGCTAGTCGGACTAAAGTTAGCGCACGTGTTCTGTTTTCGGGTTTGGCGTAAGCACCAATCGATACAAACATGGCAGGGCGAAACATATCGGCAACAATCATAATCAAAAACATACTGACGCAAAGACCGACAAAACTGGTTATAAACTGTATCACAAAAAACATCAATCCGCTGGTAAGCAAACTAAAAATCATGATTTTATAAAATCCGATTTTGTCTGAGAGTTTGCCACCAAGCCACGAACCAATTATAGATCCGGTTCCAAAGCAAACCATAATCCAACCAACTTCGCTATAACTAAAATGTAAATCTTCCTTTAAATATTTTGATAAAAAAGGAAGCACCATTGTCCCAGCACGATTGATAAAAGTGATGAACGCAAGTATCCAAATTTCTCTTGTAAATCCTTTGAAGTTGTCGATGTAGCGTTGAAAGGCCGTTTTGAGCATTGGGGATTGTTTGATTTTGTAAATTTACAATGTTTTTTGAAGCTATTCCAGCTATCCATTACAATCTTTTATAAATTGCCATGGGTACAAACCCACGGCAATTTATAAAAGGATTTCCATTATTATCTGGGCTAGGATTTTGTTTTTCTAATGAAAATCAGTGATAATGTATGAAATCTGTGCTATTTTTGCACATGTCTTTTTTCAACCTTCATACACATAAATTCAGTAACGATTCATCCATTTTAGAATTGGTCAATCAATATCCTTGGGAATTTGATAATGCAATCCCACAGTATTCTATTGGTATTCATCCTTGGTATATAAATGAAGAACGATTGGCAAGTGATTTGAAAATGATAGAGGAGAAACTACCATTAAAAGAGTGTTTAGCTCTCGGCGAATGTGGTTTGGATAGACGTATTGAAGTTCCGATAGCTTTGCAAATCGACGTTTTTGAAAAGCAGATTGCTTTGGCTGAAAAGTATCAGAAACCATTGGTATTACATTTAGTTGCCGCTTTTGATGAACTTATCGAAATCAAAATACGGTTAAAAATTTCCGTACCGATAATTATTCATGGGTTTTCTAAAAATGAGCAAGTTGCCAAGCAATTGATAGCGAATGGGTTTTATCTTTCTTTTGGAAAATACTTACTTCGAAACCCTGAATTAAAAGAAGTCTTTCAGTCTATTCCAAACGACAAATTTTTCCTTGAAACCGATACTATTGAAGAAACTTTAGAAGAAGTTTATGATTTGGCGGCACTATATAAAGGTTGCACTTTAGCGGAGATGCAAGAGATAATAAAAACCAATTGGGAGAAAGTTTTTAGACTAAAAATCGATTAATTCATTGCTTAATTTTGCTTATTTTTGCCACTTCTAAAAGGTCTAAAAATCTAATTATCTAACAATCATAACGATGGCAAAGTGGCAGGAAAGAGCTGAACTTTTATTTAAAACCGAGGGCTTAACTAATTTAAAGAATTCCAATGTATTGGTCGTCGGATTGGGCGGAGTTGGGTCATTTGCAGCAGAGTTTTTGGCTCGTGCCGGTGTGGGTAACTTAACCATTGTTGATGGGGATGTTGTAGATATTACAAACATCAACAGACAATTGCCTGCGTTACATTCTACTGTTGGCATGCCTAAAGTTCATGTTGTTGGTGATAGATTGATGGATATTAATCCGGAATTGAACTTAACTCGAGTAGAAGAATTTCTTTCGCCGGAACGTTCCTTAGAAATTGTGACTCCCGATTTTGATTATGTTTTAGACTGTATTGATAGTGTTACACCAAAACTTAATCTGATTGCAGCCTGCAAAAGAAAGCGTGTCAAAGTAATTTCGAGCATGGGAGCAGGAGGAAAGATGGATGCTTCAAAGGTGAAAGTCGCCAATATCAAAAATACAGCACATTGTCATTTGGCGAAGACCATCAGAAAGCGTTTGAAAAAGATGCATATCGATAAACTAAAAGTAGTGTTCTCTTCTGAAATACAGGATGCCAGCAGCTTGAAAATGACAGACGGAACCAATTACAAAAGATCGTTTTATGGCACCAACAGTTATATGCCGTGTCTCTTCGGTTTGTATGCTGCAGAGACGGTGATTCGCTATTTATTGAAGAAAGAGAATATTTTGCAGTCGCAGTCGCAGTTTTCAGAAAATTCGTAATTTATTCCGCTGCGCTCCATACAGTCGCACTGCGTGCTCGAGTCATAATTTCTAATTCGTAATTTATCCAAATGATTAAAACCGTAATATTCGATATGGATGGTGTTATTGTTGATACGGAACCGGTACACCATCATGCTTATAATGAGCATTTTACTCAACTTAACATTGACGTTTCTCCTGAAATGTATTCTTCGTTTACAGGCAATTCGACTAAGAATATTTTTGAGCGATTGAAAGCTCAATTTAATTTAGATGAAGAAGTGAATGCTTTGGTTGAAACTAAGCGTAAGCTGTTTAACGATGCTTTTGACAGCAAAGAAGATTTGTATTTGTTGGATGGTGTTGAAGATTTGATTAAAGATTTATACAGCAATGGTATGCAGTTGGTCTTAGCTTCGTCTTCAGCAACGGTAACAATTAATAGAGTTTTTAATCGTTTTGGATTGTATAAGTATTTTACACATATCGTTTCGGGAGAAGATTTCCCAAAGTCTAAACCACATCCTGCTATATTTCTAAAAGCCGCCGAATTATCGCAAACGCCAGTAGAAAATTGTATCGTCATAGAAGACAGCACCAACGGAATAATGGCTGCCAAAGCTGCTTGTATTTATTGCATTGGGTATGATAGCTTTCATTCCAAAATGCAGGATTACTCATTGGCCGATATGGTAATTAAAGATTTTAAGGAGTTGAGTTTTGAGAGGATAAAGGGTTTAAAATAGGTTTTTCCTTTTGAGGGAAATAAAAAAAGCCAGCTTTCACTGGCTTTCACTAATTTTATGAAGAGTAGAGATTTATTTTTTTACCTCTAATTCAACTTTTTTACTGTTTACATCAACACCATTACTGTCAATCTTTACTGAAGTTCCATCTTCTTCTTTTGATACTTCCTTAACGACAGTGTCAGTTGTGACTGTGTTGGTTTCAATAGTATCCGTTGTTTTTTCTACTTTTTTACCGCACGATGTTATCATTAAAAATGAGAAAAAGGCTAAACATAATCCAATATTTTTCATAGTAATATATTTTAAGTGAAAGATAAAGGTACGTTATAAGTTTGCGGTAAACTATTAATTTTCAAAGTATTAATTTATCCCACAGCCTCTTTATAAACTCTCAAGCACTTTTCTCTTGCTTCTTTGTGATCTACTATTGGATTTGGATATTCCAAAGAATTCAACTCTGGAATCCATTTTTTTATGTAGACTAAATCCTTATCAAATTTTTTGATTTGTTCGGTTGGGTTGAATATTCTGAAATAAGGTGCTGCATCAACACCACTTCCTGCGGCCCATTGCCAGTTGCCCACATTGCTAGATTGTTCGTAATCTAAAAGTTTTGTAGCAAAATATGTTTCACCCCAACGCCAGTCAATTAGTAAATGTTTGCATAGAAAACTGGCCACTATCATTCGCACCCGATTATGCATATGCCCTGTTTCATTTAGTTCTCTCATTCCTGCATCTACAAAAGGATATCCCGTTTTTCCTTCACACCATTTTTGGAATAGGGATTCATTATTATCCCAAACAATGCTATCATATTTTGGTCGGAAACTCGAATTAATTGTTTGTGGAAAATGCCAAAGAATTTGCATAAAGAACTCACGCCAGATTAATTCTTTTAGAAAAGTTTCGTTTTTGCTTTCGATTGCTTTTGCCACCATTTTCCGAATAGAAACAACACCAAAACGTAGATAAATTCCAAGATAAGATGTTTTATTCAGTGCAGGAAAATTCCGTGTTGCTTCGTAATTATCGATTAAAGAATCAGAAATGTCATAAGGTATAACTCTGATTTTTGAAACTTCAAAACCAATGGTTGCCAAGCTCAAAAATGAATAGGAGTGAGCTGTTATTTTATTTAGTAACTCTTCTGATTTGTAATGAATTAATTGGGATTTTCTAAAGTTATCTTTCCACTTATTGGAATAAGGCGTATAGACTACATATGGCGTTCCATCATCTTTAACAACTTCGCTTTTTTCAAAGATAACTTGATCTTTACTAGTTTTGAATTCGATGTTATTATCCTTGAACAAACGGTATAATTCTAAATCGCGTTTTCGTGCATAGGGTTCGTAATCGTGGTTGGTAAAAATAGTTTTAATTTGGTTTTCACCTATTAATTTGGTGAAGACGTCAAAAGGATTTCCGTGAAATACCGCTACTGATTTCCCAATTGCCTGCAGTTGATTTTGTATTTTTTCTACCTGTTGGTGAATAAAGGTTACACGCGCATCGTTTTTGGGTAATTGAGAAAGAATAGTTTCATCGAATATAAATATTGGCAATACTTCTTCATTGCTGTTTAAAGCATGAAAAAGGCCAACATTGTCTTCTAATCGCAAATCGCGTCGAAACCAAAATAGGTTCATTGTAGTTATAGATTATGAGTTATTAGTTTACTAAAAGTGATGACATGCCGCCATCAACGTGAAAGATTTGACCAGTAATCCAAGAACTCTTTTCGGTTAAAAGAAAATTCGCCATTTGCGAAATATCGTCCGTTGTTCCAAATCGTTTTAAAGGATGACGTTGTGCTGATTTTTCTCTTTTTTCATCATTACTTAAAAATTTGTCTGCTAATGGTGTGTCAGTCAATGAGGGTGCGATTACGTTTACTCTTATTTTTGGCGCGTATTCGGCAGCTAATGCTTTGGCAAAACCTTCAATTGCTCCTTTTGAAGCGGCAACACTCGTGTGAAAAGGCATTCCCATTTTGACTGCAACTGTACTAAATAAAACAATGCTTGCTTGTTCAGAAGCAGTTAGCTGTGGTAAAACACTTTGTATGACTTTTATCATCGAAAAGAAATTAAGTTGCATATCGTTTTCAAAGGTTTCTAATTTTAAACCACGAAAAGGGCGTAAATTAATACTTCCCGGACAATATACCAATCCGTCAATAACAGCTGGTAATTTAGAACTGTCAAGCACATCAGTTGTGGCATCAAATGGTATGTGTGTAACGTTTAGATTTGATAAATTTTCGTTCGTTCTAGAGGCAACAAAAACATTGTTTTCGTTTTGTAATTCTTTTGCCAATTCATATCCGATGCCATAAGAGCCTCCAATTAATAGTATATTTTTCATCTTATTGTTTTTTAAATTCTCCAAATAGTTCAATTAGTTTTTGACTGCGATAATTAAAAATTTCCTCGAGTTTTGGCTTTACCAAAAAAGGATGCACGATTTGTCCCAAAATTCCCAACGGAACTTTATAATCAACAATGTCTTCCATTTCGACACCACCCGGAATCTCTTTTAGAAAATGTTTGTGGTGCCAAAGTGCATAAGGTCCAAAACGCTGCTCATCAACAAAGTATTTTTTAGCTACAACATTTGTAATTTCTGTAACCCATTTCATTGGAATTCCCAAAACCGGAGTTACAATATATTGAATTATTTGTCCGGCAAACATATCTTTTTCATCACCCGAAAGGGTTTTAAACCCCATGTAATCAGGTGTTATAGTTTTTAAGTTTTTTGGATTTGACAGAAATTCCCATGCTTCATCCAATGAAATCGGTAAGTTCTGCTTAGTGTGTAAAGTATAAATCTTCATTATATTTTTATACAAAAGTAATAATATTTGTTCATCTATTTCTAAAAAAAAGTAAACAGAATATTTAAGTTATCATTAACACACATCGATTCATAGTATTTATAAATTTGACCAACATTTAAACATTCAGCTCATGAAAAGAATTATTTTCGTTTTAGCAACCATAATTGCTAGTTATGTACTTAATGCTCAAGTAAAAACTCCTCAAGCAAGTCCACATGCAACGCTAACACAAGTTGTTGGTTTGACAGACGTAACTCTAGATTATTCTCGTCCAAGTACTAAAGGAAGAGCTATTTTTGGTGATTTAGTTCCGTTTGGCAAACTTTGGAGAACTGGTGCCAATTTAAACACTACGGTTTCTTTTAGCGAAGATGTAGTAATTAAAGGGACTACGCTTAAAAAAGGAAAGTATGCTTTATTCACAACTCCAAAAGCGGATATGTGGGAAGTTGTTTTCTATACTGATACTGATAATTGGGGAACACCAGATAATTGGGATGCCAATAAAGTAGCTATTTTGGTTACTGTTGATCCTATTGCTCTTAACAATACTGTAGAATCGTTAACTGTTTCGATAGGAAATATAACCATCGACAGTGCAACATTAGATATTGCTTGGGAAAAAACCATGGTTTCTGTAAAGTTTGATGTTCCTACTCAAAAAGCAGCTTTGGCAAACATCGAGAAAGTACTGGCTGGACCAAGTGCTGGTGATTATTTTTCTTCGGCACAATACCTTTTTCAATCTAATGGTGATTTAAATAAGGCATTAGAATATGTAAATAAAGCGACTTCAATGACTAAAGCTGGTGCAGACACTCCGTTTTGGTACTTACGTCAAAAATCATTAATTCAAGCAAAATTAGATGACAAAGTCGGAGCAATTGCTACTGCAAAATTATCTTTGGCTGCTGCTGAGAAAGCAAAAAACAACGACTACGTTAAGATGAACAACGATAGTATAAAAGAATGGAGTAAGAAATAAATTACGACACGAGCCGCAGGCGACTGTATGTAGCGAAGCGAAATAAATTGTGAATATCCAAATTATATAATGTTATGATTTGGATATTTTTTTTGATTAAAACTTGTCTGAATTATTGGGCAATAACTTTTTGTTTTCCCTTGATCACAAATTGGGTAAGTACAGATAAAATTACCGTTAACGAAGCACCAATAAAATTCAGCCACAAATATCCCAACTTTTCTTGACCTGTCGGATAGATATGAATGGCGTAGTAGTAGATAAAAAATATCGTAATTTGACTGACTATTGCGCTGTAAAAGATAGCATTTGCTTTTACAAATTTGATATAAAAACCAACCAGGAATACGCCTAAAACTGTTCCGTAGAAAATGGAACCTACAATATTTACCAACTGAATTAGATTCTCAAACAAGGTACCAACGCAGGCAAAACTAATTGCAATAACTCCCCAAAGTAAGGTAAAACCCTTTGTAGCATTCACAAAATGTTTTTCAGATTTTTCGCCTTTGATATTTCTTTTGTAGATGTCAATAGCAGTGGTGGAGGCCAAAGCGGTTAATCCGGAAGCGGAAGAAGACATCGCAGCAGAAAGAATAACGGCTAATAAAAGTCCAATAAGACCTGAAGGTAAGTAATTCAGAATGAAATAGATAAACACATAATCTTTATCGTTAGTTTCTGCTTTTTCATCTACTTTACTAATGATTACTTTGGCCTCATCATGTAAATCTTTTTCTTTTCCGGATAATGATTTTAATTTCTGTCTCAAGATTTTATTGTCGTAACCTTGATTTAAGTGATCAATATAAATAAGGTTAAACTCTTTCTTTTCTTCCGATAATTGGGCTAACTTTTTTTCAAGTGAATAATATTCTGTCGCATATTTTGATTTTTCAATCGCAGCTTTATTAACCGGATTAAAGTTAAGTGGCACCGGATTGAATTGAAAAAACACAAAAACCATTACTCCCGTCAATAAAATAAAAAATTGCATTGGCACTTTAAGAAAACCATTCATGATTAAACCCATTTGACTTTCTCTGTCGGACTTCCCAGATAAGTATCTTCCAACCTGTGATTGATCTGTTCCGAAATAAGAAAGCATCAGGAAAAATCCACCCGTTATTCCGCTCCAAAAAGTATATCTGTTTTCGGGATCGAACGAGAAATCTAATATGTTCATTTTGTCATTGGCGCCGGCAATATGCATCGCATTAGAAAACGTCATGTCATTGGGTAACAAATGCAATATCAAAAAGAAAGTAACAAACATGCCCAACATAATGACAAACATCTGTTGTTTTTGGGTAACATTCACGGCTTTAGTTCCGCCGGTAAAGGTGTATATAATGACCAAAATTCCGATGATAACGTTGAGCATCGTTAGATTCCAGCCCAAAATTGATGATAAAATAATGGACGGTGCGTAGATAGTCAAACCTGTTCCTAAACCTCGCTGAATAAGAAATAAAATAGCAGTGAACGAGCGTGTTTTTAAATCAAATCGTTGTTCGAGATATTCATAAGCGGTGAATACTTTTAGTTTGTGATAAATCGGAATAAAAGTAATTGAGATGACCACCATTGCTATTGGTAACCCAAAATAGAATTGCACAAATCCCATTCCGTCATGATAGGCTTGTCCCGGAGTTGAAAGGAACGTTATCGCACTAGCTTGTGTCGCCATTACCGAAAGACCAACTGTCCACCAAGGTGTTTCTTTGTTACCAAGAATGTAGTCTTCTACATTTTTGCTTCCTTTGGTTTTGTATACGCCATAGAAAACAATAAATAAAAGTGTTACCGATAAGACAATCCAGTCGAGTTGTTGCATGGTTTAAAAGAATAATTGCATTAGTACAAAAAATATAATAATGTAAATGATATTAATCACTAAAACCCAAGTGTAACTGTTCTTCCATGCGGTTGTTTTTTTGTTTTCCATAATTTACTTTCCTATTGAGATGATATTTGCCAGTAATCTATAGGCGCCCGAAACACCTTCGGGTAATTCTCTAAAAAAACTTAAACCAGTATATACATAATTTCCTTTGCCATATTTAGCAATTAATAATGCTCCGTTTTTTGGATTTTCACCTTTGTCATTGGAGGAAAGAATAGGAGTAAAGGCAGCATCCCATTCATTCGGATAATACAATCCTTGTTCTTGTTTCCAGCCTTTGAAATCTTCAGCAGTGATTTTGTTGGGATAGTTTAAAACAGGATGATTTGGAGCTAAAAATCGAACTTCAGCGTTTTCTTCGGTAACTCTGTCTCGTGAAATTTTTAATGGAAAAGGAGACATGTTTTTGGTAATCAAATCGTCCGTTGTGTTGTATTGCACAATCAGGGTTTTGCCATTTTTTACAAAATCTAATATAAGATTTTGTTTAAAAGCTAATGCAATTACGGTATTGTAGGCTCGAATTCCAGTCATAACAACATCATAGTTTTCAAGATTTTCAGCTGAGATTTCTTCAGGTTTTATGATGTCAACTTCATAGCCCATTTGGGTTAAGCTTTTCGGAACTTCATCTCCGGCTCCCATGATATACCCGATCTTTTCATTCTTGGTTTTAATTTTCAAACGAATCGCTTTGGCTTCAGCAGGTTTCAAGACCATTTGTTTGTAGATATGCGGATAATTGATGTCGATTTTGTTTTGGTCAAATGTTTTGCCGTCAATAGTTATTCTACTTTTGATGTTTATTTCACTGGCTTCATCAGATGGAGAAACACTAAAAACGGCAAGTACTTCTTGCCCTTTTTTATCAATAGCAAATGGAATTTCCGTTGGAGATACTTCCCAACCTTGAGGCAATTCAAGTTTTACTTTGCCATTAATAGCATCTTTACCAGCTTTTACTTTTACAGTAATGATTTTGTCTCTATCATTGTTAAAAATATATACTTTCTCCGCAAAAGCTGAAGTGACATCAGGAACAATATCTACTGGCTGATATACTTCGCCTTTTACATCGTCGTTGTATTTATAAACGACATTTCTTTCAAACGGGATAATTGTTCCGTTAATTTCAATATAGAAAACTACTTTTATTTGGCGCAACACATCTGGATTACCTATATTTTCTTGATTATCCACACGATACATTCCATCGGTTCCTTTTTGTGTGAGCCAATATGGATTAGTAAAATCGATATCTTTAGGCAGCAACATCTCCAGATTGTTGGTAACTACTTTATTACTTTCTAATTCAATTGGTAAAAACTTACCGACAGAAGTGATTGATGCATGGCAAGTATTGAACTTCATTAAAATAGTACTTCTATTAATGGCTTCAATTTTAACTTTTAGAATAGTTCCTGGAATTGCTTCTTGAACATCAGCAACTGCTTCTAAATACAAACCCGCGCAACCTGCAATTATCTTTTTTATTTCTTCAGACTTAATTGATTTCCAATGTTCATCTTCTAAATTTTGAATTAAATCATAAGCTTTAAC
>CALQCV020000042.1 GCA_943329165.2 Candidatus Nitrotoga sp. CP45
ATCAAACCGATAACAAGTATTATTATTATTATTATTTTCTATTTTACTATTTTCCGTCTCATCAATAGAAGTAACGTTCAAAACTTAGTTGTCATTAGAAACTATCAATTTTTACTGAGAAAATAAACTTAGATGTGATTATAAGTATAAAGAGGGTTATTTTTAGTCTCAGTCTCAGTCTCAGTCTCAGCCTCAGTCTCAGCCTCAGTCCCAGTTTTCAGTTTAATTCCTGCTGCGACTGCGAATTGTACGCTTATTTTTCAGCTATCATCGAAATCTCCACATTAACACCTTTTGGCAAACCTGCGACTTGAACGGTTTCGCGTGCTGGTGCGATTTTTTCGTCAAAGTAACTTCCGTAAACGGAATTAATACGAGAAAAATCGCCCATATTCATAATAAATATGGTCGTTTTTACTACGTTGTCAAAAGTCATGTTGGCAGCTTCGAGAACGGCTTTCATGTTTTCCATTACCTGTTTGGTTTCGGTTTCTATATCATCGAGAACTAACTCCATAGTCTCAGGATTCAATGCTATTTGTCCAGAAGTATACAATGTGTTTCCAACTAAAACAGCTTGATTATATGGTCCAATTGGGGCCGGCGCTTTGTCTGTAAAAATTATTTTTTTCATAAATAAGGTTCTTGGTTTATGTTTATAGTTTACGGTTGTAAACTGTGACTTGACAATGCGACTGATCCCTATCTCAAGTTTCTATCCGCCTGATTTCGTTTATCCCATTTGATATCGCTCAAAACTCCCGATTTTATTCCGATAAAAAATCCCCAATACGGATTATCGCCAAACGGCACCCAATTGAAATCCATTCGCCAACTCAGCAAATCTCTTTCAAATCGAAGCTGTGTAAATGTGACTCCTTTTTGCACAAAATCATAACCCGTTGAAGCGCCAATTTTCCATTTGGGCGTTAAATCAGTATTCATAGAAACCATTAGCGAGTTTCCGGTTATTTTTTTCTCCCGATTGTTATTAGAATATGTCAAAGAATAAGCGAGAGTTATATTCCAGGGTAATTCATATTTAAAGAGTTCACTTGGAGCATCATCTTTTTTGTCACCATCGTCACCAAATTGGCTCTGTCGCCTATCACTCAAATCAGTATTACTACCAAACAAATCGTCTTCACGACCACCATTTCTTTCCCCTTGATCGTTTTTCTTTTCAGAATCTTTACCATCTTTACTAGAGAACGCATAGTTTAAAGTCATATTAGCACTGGTCATTCTAAACAAACTACCGCCATTGTCAATATTCCAAGTATCGATTCGTCTTCCATTATTGTTAATTGCATAAGGATCGAGTGTTACACCAAAATTCACGTTCATCTTTTGTTTAAACAGCAGTGTACCGCCACTAACGCGCATTGGTGACCATTTTAATGAATCAGCCGTAATATCATAATTTGTTGAAAAATTTAAATTGTTCAGCAACATTAATTTTTTAGGCTCTGTTTTAGTTGAATCTTTCTCAGTTACTTTGGCTTCAAAGGTATTGCTCAAATTGAATCCTAAATTATTGGACATATTTTTTCCCGGTGAACCAAAAATTCCGTTATCAAATCTAGTATACTCTTTTATCATTGTGCCACTTCCGTCAGAATCGTAAGTGTCGTAGTATTTTGAGAAACTTGGTGTATAACTATAGGAGACATTTGGACGCATTACGTGTCGGATTGCTTGAATTTTTTTAGTTTCACCAAAATTAAACGTTCCGTATATGGTCGTTCCTAATCCAGCGCTAAAGGAATAGGTTCTGAAGGCATCAAATCCTTGTATTTCAGTATCAACGACTTTATTTTCTCTTGGATCATATTGACGTCTTATGGTTTTTAAATACCATACTTCATTGTAATTCATCGAAGTGGTTGCACTAAGATATTTGAATACTTTAAAGTTTGTGCTAAGCGGAATAGTGTGCTGGAAACCCATTTTGGCATCCTTAAACATTTGCCGTTTAAAGAAAAGCGAATCGGTAGTTTGAATTCTGTTTTCTCCTCTTAGGTTATATTGTAAATTAATATTCTTAAAAAAACCTTTTTTAGCACCGTCTTTGGAGGCAAAAGGATACATTCTGTCAACACTTAATTGCAACGTAGGCAAGGTCATATTAATTTGTTCTGTGTTTGTATTTTGAGAATGTGTAGCTGTCAAAGACAAATTCACTTGTGGCACAGAGTTGAACGTTTTAGAGTAAGAAATCGAAGAACTCAAGGTGTTGTTCAATTGTGAACCTACATTAACCTGATTAATAGAATTGACAAAATATTTGCTACTTCCCAAATTTACAGAAGCTGAAAAACGAGAGTTCGGATTTGATTTAGAATCTTTAGAATGTGACCATTGGATATTGTAAATATTAGTTTTCGAATAATCAGGATACCCTCTTTCGCTATTGATTAGGTTTTCAAAACGGATATTTACATTTCCATTAAATTTATATTTTTTGGCATAAGAAGTTTCGAATCGCATCGCATAACTTCCGTTAGTATAATAATCACCTAGAATAGCCAAGTCGTAATTATCGCTTAACGCAAAATAATAACCACCGTTTTGCAATGAAAAACCTCTTGTATTACTGTCATTATAATTTGGAATAATTAATCCGGAACGACTTTTCTCTGACATTGGAAAGAAAGCAAATGGCAAAGCCAAAGGTGTTGGAACATCCGCAATAACCATATTAGTAAATCCTACCACTACTTTTTTTCCCGGTACTAATTTTACTTTATTGGTTTGAAAATAATATTCAGGATCATCAACGTCTTGAGCTGTGGTGAATCGAGCTCTTTTCATAAAGTAAACGGAGTCGTTTTCTTTTTTTGTTATTTCTGCTTTTACTTTAAACTCACCTTGGTCTGTTCTTGAGTTCCAAACCAAAGCTTTTTTTGTTTTAAAATTGAATCGAATAGAATCCGGTTCAACAACATTACTTCCTTGTTTAAAAACAGGTCTTTGCGTATACACTCCGGCAGAATCTTTTATTCTTCCGGCATACACTTCACTTTTATTATAATCAATGACAATTATTCCCGATTTAAGTTCAATATCCTGGTAATAGACTTCGGCCTTGTTGTAAAGTGTGATTAGCTTTTTCTTTTGGTCAAATTTTTCGTAGTCAACTGCTTTTCGTTTTATTTTATCTTCCAATAAAGGCTTTTTCTTAAGGGTATCAGACACCTTAATTTCGGTAACTTCTAGGATAGGTGTTGAAGTGTTTTCAGGCTTAGTTTCTTGATTTTTAGCAGGAAAAGAATTGGGTTCCTTTCGCAACTCTTGTGAATATATTTTTGCGTTTCCCAGTGTTAGGAAAATTGTTAAAAAAACGATATAAAATAAGTTTCTTTGCAAAGGTTTAATGCTATTTTTGTAGAAATATGGATTGATTTTTGACGAGGCAAACTTACACAATATTTTCGGTCAAAAATAGGGAAATATATGTTTTATAACCTTTCGGTTTTAATTAAAATTAACTTTTACATTCTTATGGACACCTATAAATACAGCAAAGTTCTATTGATATTATTTTTTTTCTTCTTCTTTATTGGACAATTATTTGGACAATCAAAATTTAAAGTAACACTCGATGCGGGTCATGGCGATCATGATTATGGTGCTGTTTATCATGGGCATATTGAAAAAAATATTGCTTTGGCAGTGGTGCTAAAAGTTGGTAAGCTATTAGAGAAAAATTCAGGCATTGATGTAATTTATACCCGAAAAGGCGATCAGTTTATTGATTTGGTTGAGCGAGCTAACATTGCCAACAGAGCGGATGCCGATATTTTTGTTTCCATACATTGTAACGCAAATGCAAACAACGCCGCTGATGGTTGCGAGACGTATGTAATGGGTATGTCTAAAAATGCTTCCAATCTTGAAGCTGCGAAAAGAGAAAACTCGGTTGTGACTTTAGAAAAAGATTACAAACAAAAGTATGAAGGTTTCGACCCAAAATCTGCTGAATCTTTTGCCGGAATGATTATGGCTCAAGAGTTATATTTAGATCAGAGCATTGCCTTAGCAGGAAAAGTCCAAGGAAAATTCATCGAAATTGGTAAAAAAAGCCGTGGTGTAAAACAAGCACCTTATATGGTTTTGCACAAAGCTTATATGCCGCGAGTTTTGGTAGAAATGGGTTTTATTTCTAATCAGGCAGAAGGGTCAAAATTAGATTCAGAAGAAGGGCAACAAGAAATAGCAGAGTCTATTGCTAATGCCATTATCAGTTACAAAAAAGAATACTTTGGCGCTAGTGATAATGATGCCGCCATCAAGCCATCGCAGCAAATAGAACCTATTAAAAAGGTTGATACAATCGTTAAAAAGCCAACAGTAAAAACGCCTGAAGTTAAAAAACCGGAACCAAAACCCGAAATCACTCGGGCCAAAGATGAACAGAGCGTAGCTAAACCAGAAGCAGTAAGTTCAACTGTAGCTTCATTCAAAGTACAGCTTGTAGCAAGTGGGAAAAAATTAGAGCTTGTTCCGAGTAATTTCAATGGTTTAAGCAATATTTCTGCTTCAGCAGAAGGAAATTTATACAAATATATGTATGGCGAAACTACCAATTATCAAGAAGCAAAACGATTATTATCGGAAGCCAAAGCCAAAGGATATTCATCATCCTTTGTTGTAGCTTTTAAAAACGGTAAGAAAGTATCGGTTCAAGAAGCATTAAAGCAATAATAACAAGGAGTTTTAATTATTTATTTTAACTTTGCCACACATTTTTCGTCCTAAAGACGAAACGAACGGCACAATCCGGTTGAAGCTAACGGAGTGCAGCTAAAAAAAAGATATACATTGAAAATCACTAGAGAAATCAAGACAGCAATTTTAGTAATTGCATCTATTTTATTATTTATTTGGGGATACAGCTTTTTAAAAGGCAAAGATTTACTTACTGATTATAAAATATTCTACGTTCAATATGACAATGTTGAAGGGCTGGTTAATTCGGCACCTGTAACAATCAACGGACTTAACGTTGGAAAAGTCAGCGAAATTAAATTCTTAGGAACAACAGGCAAAATTGAAGTGACCTTGCAAATCAAATCAGATTTTCCTTTTTCAAAATCGAGTATTGCTTCTATTTATGAGCCTGGATTAATTGGTGGTAAGCAAATTATGATTACGCCTAATTTTGAAGATAAATCGGTTGCTGAATCAAAAATGACTTTACAAGGTGACCTCAAACCAGGTTTAACTTCTTTGGTTGCAGAACGATTAACGCCGCTTCAGGAGAAAGTAGAAAAAATGGTGGTTTCTGCCGATGCACTTTTGAAAAATGTAAATTCTGTTTTGGATTCAAAAACCAAAGCGAATCTAAAAAGCAGTATTGCCAATCTTGACGCCACTTTAGCAGAATTCAAAGTAGCTTCTACATCAGTAAACGAAATGTTATCCGAGAACAAAGGAAAAATCAACTCAACCTTGGCAAATGTTCAAAAAGTTTCGGCTAATTTTGCTAAAATATCGGATTCAATATCCAAAGCAAACATTGGTAAAACAATAAAAAGCTTAGAAAAAACCCTTGCTAGTGTTGATAAAATAATGTTTGATATTCAATCCGGAAAAGGAACGTTGGGTAAACTTGCCAAAGACGAAACGATGTACACTAACTTATCCAAATCATCCAAAGAATTAGAATTATTGCTGCAAGATTTTCGTTTAAATCCAACACGTTATGTAAACGTATCGCTGTTCGGAAAGAAAAACAAACCATACAAAGCTCCTGTAAACGATTCTATTAAAAAGTAATCCAAAGCCATGATGTATATCGACAACATACTCTTTGCTCTTATTCTTGTTATTGGAATTGGTTTTTTTGCTAAAAATGTAAAAAAGCTAAAACGCAATATTAATTTGGGACAAGATGTTAATCGTAATGATAATCCATCAGAACGGTTGAAAAATATGGCGATGATTGCTTTAGGACAATCCAAAATGGTAAAAAGACCTATTGCCGGATTGCTGCATATTATAGTATATGCAGGTTTTATTATTATCAATATAGAGGTTTTAGAAATAATCATTGACGGACTTTTTGGAACACACAGAATATTTTCTTTCTTAGGAGGTTTTTATGGTTACCTAATAAGTTCTTTTGAAATATTAGCGGTCTTAGTATTGGTAGCCGTAATTGTTTTTTGGATTAGAAGAAATATTATCCGACTCAAACGTTTCGCTAGTTCCGATTTGAAAGGCGCAGCAAAAAGAGATGCCGATATAATTCTTTATTTCGAAATAGTTTTGATGTCATTGTTTTTGATTATGAACGCTACCGATTTACATTTTCAGGCTATGAATTCTGGAAATATAATTTCACAATATATTAATCCTTGGTTTTCTTCTTTAGATTTAGCTCAAGTAGAAGCTATTGAAATGATGGCGTGGTGGATACATATTATCGGTATTTTAGTGTTCCTGAATTATTTATACTATTCAAAACACTTGCATATTCTTTTAGCTTTCCCAAATACTTATTTTGCCGATTTGAATGCTAAAGGTAAATTTGATAATTTAGAAAGTGTAACTAGAGAAGTTAAACTAATGATGGATCCTAATGCCAATCCATTCGCTGCACAAGCTATAGATGAAAATGCTGTTCCAACTAAATTCGGTGCTTCTGATGTACAAGATTTGAATTGGGTTCAATTATTAAATGCCTATACCTGCACCGAATGTGGTCGTTGTACTTCTTCTTGTCCAGCCAACCTAACTGGGAAAAAATTATCGCCACGTAAAATCATGATGGATACACGTGACCGAATCGAAGAAGTAGGAAGAAATATCGATGCCAACAAAGGGGTTTTTGTGCCTGATAATAAATCGTTACTTAATAATTATATTACTGCAGAAGAGCTTTGGGCATGTACCTCTTGTAATGCTTGTGTAGAAGAATGTCCGGTAAATATTAGTCCTTTGTCAATTATCATGGATATGAGGCGTTATTTGGTGATGGAACAAAGTGCCGCGCCACAATCTTTGAATGCAATGATGACCAATATTGAAAACAATGGTGCGCCATGGCAATACAACCAACAAGATAGATTAAACTGGAAGAATGAATAGTATTTGATTTATCAAATCTTGATTAGGTTATGATTTATTGCACCCATTAAAAATAAAAACAAATTGCCAAAAATGTGAGGCTTGGGAATTTGTCAAATGAATTTGAAATAGTAAAAAAAAGTATAAAAAATGAAAGCGGAAGACCTTAACAAAAACCTGCAAATTATTACCGAAAACGGGCAACATTTAAGTCCAATTTTACCTGAAGGAATTAAGAACTATTTAATCGATATCGACGGAACTATTTGTGATGATATTCCAAACGAAGAACCCGAAAGAATGCTAACTGCAGAGGTGTATCCTGATGCATTAGTTACGTTAAACAAATGGTATGACGAAGGTCACATTATATTTTTCTTTACTTCAAGAACAGAAGCACATAGAGAATATACTGAAATTTGGCTGAAAAAATACGGGTTTAAATACCACGGAATTCTATTTGGAAAACCACGTGGAGGAAATTACCACTGGATTGACAATCACTTGGTAAAAGCAACTCGCTACAGAGGGAAATTTACCGATTTAGTAGAAAAGGAAGTAACTATTCAGGTGTTTGATGATGAGCACCATGAGTAATATTCGGTAATTCGGTTATTTGGTTATTTGAAATATAAATAACGCATAACCGCATAACCGCATAACCGCATAACCAAATAAACATTAAGAAATGTCAGAAGTATTAAATGTGCCGACCATGGCAGAAATGATGGCTCAAGGCAAGCAACCCGAAGTATTGTTTTGGGTTGGTTGTGCTGGTAGTTTTGACGACAGAGCAAAGAAAATCACCAAAGCATTTGTGCGTATTCTAAATCGTGCGAATGTTGCTTTTGCTGTTTTGGGCACAGAGGAAAGTTGTACTGGTGATCCAGCAAAACGTGCAGGAAATGAGTTTTTGTTTCAAATGCAAGCCATGATGAATATTGAAGTTCTGAATGCATACGAAGCTAAAAAAATCGTAACAGCTTGTCCACATTGTTTTAATACACTGAAAAATGAATACCCAGAATTGGGCGGAGCTTACGAAGTAGTTCATCATACTGAATTTCTAAAACAACTATTAGATTCAGGAAGATTAACTATCGAAGGCGGACAATTCAAAGGAAAAAGAATTACGTTTCACGACCCGTGTTATCTCGGAAGAGCTAACAATGTATATGAAGCTCCAAGAGACTTAATCCAAAAACTGGATGCTGAATTGGTAGAAATGAAACGTTCAAAAGCTAACGGTTTATGTTGCGGTGCCGGTGGTGCCCAAATGTTCAAAGAACCGGAAAATGGTAACAAAGACATCAACATAGAAAGAATCGAAGAAGCTTTAGAAATTAAACCAGAAATAATAGCTGCGGGTTGCCCATTTTGCAACACGATGATGACCGATGGTGTTAAAGCCAAAGAGCAAGAAGCAAATGTTAAAGTAATGGACATCGCCGAATTAATCGCTAATGCACAAGATCTATAATCTGATAAATGAATTTTAAAGCAAGGATTTTATTTTGTATTTGTAGTTTAGTTTTTTTTGTTTCTAATGCGCAATCCGTTTCAGATACAATTCTGCGTCAAAAAACGGATTCTATTCAATTCAAGTTCAAGTATAAAAGTCTGATCATTCCGGCTGTTTTTATTAGTTACGGAATTGTTGGATTAGAAAGCGGTCAGATTAAAGGTTTTAATTCCGTTATAAGTGCTGAGGTCACTGAAGACATTGATGATAAAACATCCATTGACGATTTTTCACAATATGCACCAATTGCCGCTTTCTATGGTTTAAGCGCTCTTGGATTAAAAAGTAAAAATAATTTTAAGGATAAAACGATAATCTTTGCGACGTCATATCTTTTAATGGGACTGACGGTTAATGCTTTTAAGAAAACGGCATCAGTTGAGCGACCAGACGGAAGCAGCCTTAATTCATTTCCTTCAGGACACACAGCTACCGCTTTTATGGGAGCCGAATTAATGATGCAGGAATATAAAAACGAATCAGTTTGGTACGGGATTTCGGGCTATGTTGTAGCTGCAGGAACCGGAGCTTTCCGTATGTATAATAACAGACATTGGCTTACCGACGTTGTTGCTGGGGCCGGAATAGGGATTCTAAGTGCTAAAGCGGGTTATTGGTTATATCCAATTACAAGTAAATGGTTCACAAAAAAGGCCCGAAAGCTAAGCTCGAACTGGCGAAGCAATTCAACAAATACTAAAACAGCAATGATTCCGTTTTATAATGGTAAGAACATTGGTTTTGGTTTTGTAAAAACATTTTAAATAAAATTATGTATATCCCTTTTGAAAATTTACCTGAAGACTCTAAAATTTGGATTTACCAATCGAATAGAAAATTTTCAGATGATGAAATGACTGAAATCGAAAATGATTTAAAAGCATTTATCGAAAATTGGTCGGCGCACGGAACCGGATTGGAAGCTTCTTATCTCTTGAAATACAATAGATTTATTATTCTTGCTGTGAATCAGGAAGTGCAACAGGCAACAGGTTGTTCTATAGATTCTTCAGTGAGTTTTATTCAAAATTTGGAACAAAAATACGAAGTTGATTTGTTGGATAAAATGAATGTAACCTTTAAAAACGGTGAACACATTGCTCATAAATCGCTGATTGATTTTAAACGAATGGCTAAAGAAAAAGCCGTTACTGCTAACACTATTGTTTTTAATAATTTGGTGAATAGTATCGAAGAATTTAACGAAAACTGGGAAGTTCCTGCAGGCGAAAGTTGGCACAGTCGTTTCTTTTAATCCATTTACATGAAAAGGTTGTTATTCAGTATAGGTTTATGCACAGGATTGCTATTTTTGGTTACGAATTGTTCGTCAACTAAAAATAAGCCAACGAATGTGGCCTTTCCAAAAACTGATTTAGACTTAGACGAAGAAGTTTACATTCCACATTTAAAAGCCGACCGTAAAAACTTTTTTCCCGAAACTTTATACGAAACACGTTGGGTAGATAGTCTTTATAATCAAATGACCTTTAATGAAAAAGTGGGGCAATTATTTATGGTTGCGGCTTATTCTAACAAAGATACTATTCATACAAAAGCTATTGAAAAACTAGTTTGTGATTATAATATTGGAGGTCTAATCTTTTTTCAAGGTGGACCAATGCGTCAAGCTCGTTTGACTAATAATTATCAAGCTATATCAAAAGTGCCATTGTTTATTGGAATTGATGCCGAATGGGGATTGAATATGCGGATTGATTCTACTTTCCGTTATCCTTTTAACATGACTTTGGGAGCCATCAAAGATTTAAAATTGGTGGAAAAAGTTGGAACCAGCATGGCAAAGGAAAGTAAAAGAATGGGAGTTCATTTTAATTTCGCTCCTGTTTTAGATATCAATACCAATCCGAAAAATCCAATTATTGGTTATCGTTCTTTTGGTGAAAATAAAGTTAGTGTTACAGAACACGCTATTGCCTTAATGAATGGTGCACAAGGTCAGGGCATTTTCTCTACGGGAAAACATTTTCCCGGACATGGTGATACTGCAACCGATTCGCATAGCACATTGCCGGTTGTAAATGCTTCTTTGGAACATATTGAAAAGATCGAGTTGTATCCCTACAAACGTATGTTTGACGAAGGTTTGGTTTCCGTAATGGTGGCTCATTTGAATGTACCAAGTTTGGAACCACGTGAAG
>CALQCV020000043.1 GCA_943329165.2 Candidatus Nitrotoga sp. CP45
GAGCTTGCTGCTTGGTTGAGTTTTAATCCGTATTCGTTTTTGCATGTGATTAATCCTGCCTATATGCATTCTCAAAAAATTACATTGGACAAACGTTTTAAAGGTGTGGCTCATAAATATCAGGATTTTAAGGAAGAAGGTGTTTTTGTGGAAGAAGAAAAAGCTGTATTCTTTCTATATGAAATTCAGAATAAAGTACAGTCGTTCACAGGCTTTATAGCCGGAACTTCTATTGAAGATTATAAAAATAATACAATCAAAAAACACGAGGACACATTGCAATATCGTGTGGAATATTTTAAGGATTATTTGCATCAGACAGGTTTTAACACGGAACCTGTTTTGATAACTTATCCTGATAATAAAACGTTGAATTCTTGGATTGCTGAAAAGAAAAAAAGCCAACCGATTTATAATTATTCCACAACTAACAAGGAAAAACACCAAGTTTGGAAGATTGAAACCGATGCAGAAATTCAATGGTTGCAAAACCAATTTGAACAAATTCCGGAATTATATATTGCCGATGGCCATCATCGCTCGGCTTCTGCAGAATTATTGTATGATGAAGACAAGCATTTGGGCAACGAAAACCTAAATTATTTTATGAGTTTTCTAATTGCCGAAAGCAATGTCAAAATCTACGAATACAATAGAATTATTAGAGATTTGAATGGTTTTACTAAAGATAATTTTCTGGAAAAGTTAGCTGAAAATTTCATAATCAAAGACAAAGAACAGGAATTATGGAAACCTCAAAGTAAGTTCGAATTCGGAATGTACCTTGACGGACACTTTTATGCATTGTTTTATAAGCAGGAAAATAAACAACCTTCGATTTTAGAAAATCTTGATGCACAGATTTTATACGATAAAGTCTTGCAGCCATTATTGGCAATAGAAGATTTGCGGAACGACGAACGCATTGAATACATTCCGGGAAAACAATCTATTTCTACTATTAAAGAATTGGTTGACGAAGGCGAATTTGAAGTTGGTTTTATGTTATTTCCTTCTGATATTTCAGAAATCAAAGCGTTGGCCGATAACAATTTAATCATGCCTCCAAAAAGTACGTATATCGAACCTAAATTCAGAAGTGGATTGATGGTTTATGAATTGTAATCAAAAAACGAAAATGCCAATAAAAAACAATTTACTCCAAATAAAATCGCAACTTCCGGAAAACGTAACTCTTGTAGCTGTTTCCAAAACCAAACCTGTTTCCGATTTGATGGAGGCTTATAATGCTGGGCAACGCATTTTTGGTGAAAACAAAATCCAGGAAATGACCGAAAAATGGGAACAAATGCCCAAAGACATTCAATGGCATATGATTGGCCATGTTCAAACCAATAAAGTCAAATACATGGCCGAATATGTGAGTTTGATTCATGGAGTAGATAGTTTGAAATTATTGCAAGAAATCAATAAACAGGCAGCAAAACACAATCGGGTTATTGATTGTTTATTACAAATATATATAGCTGAAGAAGAATCAAAGTTTGGTTTGGATGAAAAAGAACTAGAAGATATTCTTCGATCTGATGAATTTAAATTATTACAAAACATTAAAGTCGTTGGATTAATGGGAATGGCAACATTTACTGATAATCAGACACAAATAAAAAAAGAATTCCTTAATTTGAAATCTACTTTTGATAAAATTAATTCATTATCAATTGTCAATTATCAATTATCAATTATCTCAATGGGTATGTCCGGGGATTACAAACTCGCAATCGAATGTGGTAGCACAATGGTTCGAATTGGAAGTAGTATCTTTGGAGGAAGATAGAATTAAATTCAAAAGTCAAATTCAAAAGGCAATTGCAAAAGTCAATTTCAAAAGTCAAATTCACAAGTCAATTTCAAAAGTAAAATTTAAAAGGCAATTTCAAAAGTCAAATTAATGATGAGCAAAAAAAATGTTTTTAGTGACAAAATCTTCAACTTTGAAGATAGACTGGTTCGTTTTGCGGGAGAATGTATTTTTTTTACAAGAAATTTGAATAAATCTTTTGAAAATGAATATTATAAAAATCAATTAATTCGTTCATCTGGTAGTTCATCTTTAAATTTTGGAGAATCACAAGGAGCAATAACAGATAAAGATGTAATTTTTAAACTTGGATTAGTAGTTAAAGAATTAAAAGAATCTAGAAATTCGCTTAAAATATTAAATTACATAACTGAAGGAAACGAGGAATTTAGAATTTTGCTTTTAACAGAAGTTGAAGAATTAATAGCTATCTCTTCCAAAATGATTATTAACAAAAAATAATTTTTTATAAATAATTTTCATCTTCTTACAATTGATTTTTGACTTTTGAAATTTGATTTTTGCAATTTAAAAATGTACGCAATACTCGACATAGAAACCACTGGAGGACAATTTAATGAAGAAGGCATTACCGAAATTGCCATCTATAAATTTGACGGACATGAAATTGTTGACCAATTCATTAGTTTGGTAAATCCTGAAAAACCGATTCAACCTTTTGTGGTAAAACTAACAGGAATCAATAACGCTATGCTTCGCTCTGCTCCAAAGTTTTATGAAATTGCAAAACGTATTATAGAAATTACCGAAGATTGTATCGTCGTGGCGCATAACGCGTCATTTGACTATAGAATCCTAAGAACCGAATTCAAACGTTTGGGTTATGACTATATAAAACCAACCCTTTGTACGGTTGAATTGGCACAGAAATTAATTCCAGGACAACTTTCTTATAGTTTAGGGAAATTGGTTCGTGCACTTGGAATTCCTGTAACCGATAGGCATCGCGCCAGCGGTGATGCATTGGCAACCGTAAAATTGTTTAAAATGATTTTGGCAAAAGATACCGAAAAAGAAATTTTAATCAGTTTGATTAAGGCCGAAATCAAATCGGGTTTGACTCCAAAATTGTTAGATATTGTTGAAAGTTTACCATCAAAAACCGGGATTTATTATATTCATAACGAGAAAGGCATTCTAATTTACATTGGCAAAAGCAGAAATATAAAAAAACGAATCAATCAGCATTTCACGGGTACAACGGGAAAATGCCAAAAGATTCAACGAGAAGTTTTTGCTGTGACCTATGAAGTTACCGGGAGTGAATTGATTGCTTTACTAAAAGAAAGCGAAGAAATAAAAATCAATAAACCAATTTATAATCGTTCACAACGCAAGACTATTTTTCAATGGGCGTTATATTCAGAAAAGGATGAAAATGGTTATCTGGCATTGAAATTACTAAAAGCAGATGGTAGAAAAAAAGAAATCACCTCTTTTACTTCTGTTCAGGAAGGCAAAAATTCACTGTTGAAAATAACCGAAAAATATAATTTGTGTCAAAAAATTAATGGTTTATACGAAACCAAAAACGGGTGTTTTCAGTATAAAATTAAAGAATGTAATGGAGCGTGTTTGGGTAAAGAAGCCCCTGAATTATATAATGAACGTGTTGAAGAATTCATTCAGGAAATGAAGTTTGAAAATGACAATATGGTTATTGTTGATAGAGGAAGAACCGTTGAAGAACGCTGTGCTGTTTTAATCGAAAACGGAATATACAAAGGATATTGCTTTTATGATTTGAATTATCAAGTAAACAATATCGAAATCTTGAAAAACATTATCATTCCGATGCAGAATAACCGAGACACTAGAACGATTATTCAAGGGTATTTGAGACGAAACAAAGTGATAAAGATTATCAAGTTTTAATTTTTTTGAAGCTGTTTCCCGCTATTCGTTGCAATCTTTTTATTACTTTGTCACCCTGAGCGCAGTCAAAGGGCTTTTTCTAAAGTAATAAAAAGGATTTTCACTGCTATCGGGGCTAAAATATATCTTATTTGAACTACTTAATCACTATCATTGGACCGACGGCAATAGGAAAAACTTCCTTGAGTATCTTATTAGCAAAACATTTTGGTTGTGATATTATTTCGTGTGATAGTAGGCAGTTTTTTAAAGAAATGACTATTGGTACAGCTGTTCCGAGTGAAGAAGAATTAGCGTCGGCTACACATCATTTTATTCAAAACAAATCTATTTTTGAGAATTATACTGTTGGTGATTTTGAAAAAGAAGCCATCACCAAACTGGATGAATTGTACCTGAAAAATAATATCCAAATTATGGTTGGTGGTTCGGGTTTGTATGTGGATGCTATTTTAAAAGGTTTTGATGATTTTCCGAATATTGAAAATTCAGTTCGAGATAAAATAAATGCTGATTTTGAACAACTTGGAATTGATCACCTGCAAAACAAGTTGAAAGAACTAGATGCTGAATATTATCAAAAAATAGCCTTTGAAAATCCGCAAACATTGCAGAATCCACAACGGATGAAACGCTTTGTTGAAGTTTGTATCGGAACCGGAAAACCGTATTCTTCTTTTTTAAATCAAAAGAAAAACCAACGTAGCTTCACTCCTATTATCATTGGTTTGGAAGCGGATAGAGCAATTATGTATGACCGAATTAATCAGCGTGTAGACATTATGATTACTGAAGGGTTGGTTAGAGAAGCTGAAAGCTTGTTTCCAAATAAGGAATTGAATGCATTGCAAACCGTTGGCTATCGTGAATTGTTCGATTATTTTGAAGGAACTATTTCCTTAGCATTTGCTATTGAAGAAATTAAGAAAAATACACGTCGGTTTTCTAAGCGCCAATTAACTTGGTTTAAGCGATCTGAAAATGTAAAATGGTTTGATTTTGAGGCAGACAAAAATGATATTGTTAATTACATAAAATCCCAAATCCTAATTCCCAAATCCTAATTTATTCCGCTTCGCTCCATACAGTCGCGCTTTGCGCTCGTGTCCTAAATCCTAAATCCTAAATCCTAAATCCTAACTCCTAATTCCAAATTCCTAAATCCTAATTCCTAATGCCAATATCTAAAGACTTCAACTCTATCCTAACCAAAGATTGGGAAATTACTTTTCTACAATGTTATCCAAACGGTTATTTGAAATACACAGATTTGTGTAATATTTTGCAGTTAACTGCTGGTTTACATGCGGAATTGGGTGGCATTAGTTTTAGTGATATGCAAGAGCATCATCAGGCTTGGGTTTTGAGTAGAATGCGTGTTGAGATAAAGCGTTTGCCAAAGTGGCGAGAGGTTGTAACGGTGAAAACCTGGATCAATTCACTCGAAAATTCGCGTTCTATACGTTGTTTGGAATTGTACATTGGTGATGAGAAAATTGTGGGTTGCGAAACCTTTTGGGCTGTTTTTAATACACAAACGCGTCGTCCGGAAAACTTGGCTTTACCTCATGCCCATTTTGAAAAATACCCAAATGATAAAGCAACTAAAATACAATTTTCTAAAATTGACACTACCATTGATAAGGCATTTGTAACTGAAAAAACAATACTGCTTTCTGATTTAGACATTGTAAATCACGCTAATAGTGTGAAATATTTAGAATGGTGTTTGGATTATATTCAACCAGAATTGCTGCTAAATCAAAGTTTAGAAAGTTTTGAAATGAATTATCTCAAAGAAGTTTCATTAGCTGACACGATTGCAATTGAGAAAAGCAGTACCGAAAATCCGATGGTTTTTACTGTGAACGCCAACAATAAAATTTGTTTTGCTTTACAACTGAATTGGAAATAAAACCACTGCCCTAGCCCGGATGGCAGCGGCATCCTTTTGTTTTGTCATACTGAGCTTGTCGAAGTACAAAACAAAAGATATAGCGGACAGCCGGATTAGCTTCTGAAATAAATTTAGAATGAATTTCAATTAAATATGGCTCCAATTTCTTGAAGCCACTTTACTTATTTTTTGACGACTAATCTAAAACCTTCGCCGTGTATGTTGAGGATTTCCACATTTGGTTCTTCTTTTAGATACTTTCTTAGTTTGGCTATATAAACATCCATACTTCTTGAAGTGAAATAATTATCTTCTCTCCAAATTTTTGTCAGAGCCAATTCTCTTGGCATCAAATCATTTTCGTAAACAGCCATCATTTTTAACAATTCCGACTCTTTTGGAGACAATTTAATTGGTTCATTATTTTCAAATTTCAAGTAACGAAGTTTAGAATTTAAAAGGAATCTTCCGATTTGGAATTCAAACTTTGCCGGTTCATTTTTATTTTCTGCCGCTTTTCGTTGAATTATTGCTTTCACTTTCATTAGCAATACATCAGAATCAAATGGCTTGTTCAAATAATCATCTGCACCAACTTTGTAGCCTTTTAAAACGTCTTCTTTCATTGATTTGGCCGTTAAGAAAATCAAAGGCACATCTTTATTTTTTTCTCTAATTTCTTTTGCCAAAGTATAACCGTCTTTGTATGGCATCATCACATCCAAAATGCACAAATCGAAGTTGTCCTTTTTGAATTTTTCGAATCCTTCCATTCCATTTTTGGCCAATGTTACTTCAAAATCATTTAATGTTAGGAATTCTCTCAAAACGATTCCGAAGTTTTGATCGTCTTCCACCAGAAGTATTTTTTTATTATTTTCCATAGCAATATTTTTTTATTTTAATTTATGAGTGGGACTTTAATTATAAATGTGCTTCCTTTTCCTTTTTCGCTTTCTACAAATATTTCACTGTTGTGGTCATCAACAATTCTTTTAACGTAGGCCAAACCTAAACCATGGCCTTTTACGTTGTGCAAATCGCCTGTATGCTCGCGATAGAATTTTTCAAATATTCTTTTTTGAGCAGCTTTCGACATTCCGGATCCTTGATCTTTAATCTTTATAATGACAAAATCTTTTACATTTTCAGTCTGAATATCGATCATAGGTTCTTCAGGTGAATACTTAATTGCGTTATCCAAAATATTAACAATTACATTCGTAAAATGCACATCGTTTAATAAAACTGAAGTTCTAGGCGCGTCAAAATGCGTTGTTATCGTTCCGTTCCTGTCTTCAACAATTAAATTCACATGTTCAATAGCATCTTCAATTATCTCGTGAATGTTAGTTGATTCTTTATTGATATCTAATTCTTTCTTATCTAGTTTTGAAATACGTAATACATTTTCAACCTGTGCATGCATACGCTTATTTTCTTCTTTTATCATTTGCAAATAGCGAAGCACTTTTTCTTTATCTTCAATTACTTTTGGATTTTTAATAGCGTCTAAAGCTAAATTTATCGTAGCAATTGGTGTCTTGAATTCGTGTGTCATATTATTAATGAAATCCGTTTTAATTTCAGAAATTTGTCTTTGTTTTATCAGCTGATTCAGTGCGCTTGAATAAGCAATTACAATGATCAGCGTAAAAATGATTGATAAAATGCATATCCCAACTAATTCCGAAAACAGAAACTTCTTTTTTTGCGGAAACGTTAATAGTAATTGATATTTATTATTACCATCGTTATCAATAAAAATTGGTATCGAATACGTCGATTGTTTTTCATATCTAAATCGCTCCGATTTTATTTTTGTAGCTAAACCATTACTGTAAACATTGAATTCAAAAGGTGTTTTAACGCCATACTCTTTAAGTTCATCCGATAATAATTTTTGCATCATATCATTTGAAACTCTTTCCTGAATTGGTTTTACAGCAGCAATGTCTTTATAGAAAATTTCAAATTCTGCATTATCTAGTAAATACAAGCGACCTGATTTTTCAATCTTGACATCGGGAGAAACCGACTGTCTTATACTGGGATTATCAATATTATCATTGTAAATCTCTGTTTTTCTCTTTGCAGTGAAATTTTTGAGTTTTACGCTATCTAATTTTTTATCAAAGAACGAAGCAGGAATTCCGTAGTCTTCAGAAATAATGCTGTTAGAATAAACTATCATTTCGTTAGTTCGAGAATCACGCTGATAGTAACCAAATTCTAAAAAATCGCTTTTTTGAGGAGCTTTACCAATACTATCTTTAAGATGATTATACATCTCGGCATAAGTATATTGCTCCTTCTTTTGTAATTTAACAGCAACGTTCCCAAGAACTTGTTTAACATGATACTTGAATTGCTCTTCGTTATTCTCGAAAGATTTATCAAACCAATATACCTGGACAAGAATTATACCTATTAGGGATAAACTCATTAGTATAACCAGTAGACGGAAAAACAATTTATTCATCAGACAAATTTAACATTTTAACATTTATACAATAAATACATTAACCAAACATTAACACCTAGTGTATAAATTATTAATTTTTCAATAATTTGAGAATTTCATTGACTTGCTTTTTGGTATCGTCAAATGATAAATTATGAATTACATAATCGCTTTTTGCAATTCTCTGTTCATCAGTCCATTGGTTCTCCATTCTTTTTAAAACAGATTCTCTATCCGTTTTATCACGATTAATTACTCGTTGAAGTCGGGTTTCTACTGGAGCAGTAACGGTAACAATAACATCGCAGTATTTATAGCTACCGGATTCAAATAATATAGAAGCCTCTTTAAATAAAAGAGGAGAATTTTTATGCTTTTGAACCCAATTATCAAAGTGTTTTTTTACTTCAGGATGAACTATGCTATTTAGTTTTTGCAACTTTTCGGGATTGTTAAATACAATTTGAGCAAGTGTTTCACGATTAAGAATTCCCTTAATCACAACTTCTTTGCCAAATGCATCGGTTACCGCTTTGATAATTCTCGATGTGTTCATTAACTTTCTTGCTTCATCATCAGCTATATAAACTGGGATCTTCAATGATTTGATATACTCAGCAACCATTGTTTTTCCGCTTCCAATTCCACCTGTTAATCCGATTATTTTAGTCATGATTTTACTTTAAAGAATAATTCTGAAAAAGCAACTTCTGGCTTTTGTTTTAAAAGAATGACTTTTATATACGATTCTAAAAATCCTCTTCCATATCCGAAGAATTGTTTTGAAACAGCTATTAAGGAAAGAATACCAATTTTAATACTTTTATTTTGAATTGATGCTGAAATGAATAGTAAAAGAAAATAAAATGCAAAACATAGTATTGGCAATTCAAAACCAAATAGAAAAAAGAAAACAGCAGCTGAAAAGCCTAAAATAAAAAGCGTCGGTAGGAAAAAAGTAAGTTTACTATATTCCGGATACCAACTATTTAGGATTGGTCTTGCTTTACCAAATTTATTTACCTGAGCTGAAAATTTATCCCAATCAATTCTTCGCTTATGATACACAAATGCTTTTGGGAAAAGCCTTGTTTCATATCCTAATTTCCACAATCTGATGGTTAAATCCGGATCTTCACCTGGATGTATATTTCCAAAACCATTAGAATTTTCAAAAGCTTTTTTGGAAATTCCCATATTAAAGCTTCGAGGTTGGAATTTGGTCAACTTTTCAGAACCGCCTCTTATTCCTCCTGTGGTTAAGAAAGATGTCATCGCAAAATTAATTGCTTTTTGAATATCAGAAAACGAATCTAAAGCGGCATCAGAACCACCGAAGCAATCGACATAATTGGCAGTTAATTCTTTTTCAACTTCAGTAAGATACTGTCTAGGAATAATGCAATCTGAATCGAAGATGATGAAATAATTTCCCTTGGCAACTTTCATCCCATAATTTCTGGAATCACCAGGACCTGAGTTCTCTTTGAAATAATAAAATAGGTTTAGTCTGTCTTTGAATAATTCTACTTCTTTTTTACAAGTTACAGAAGAGCCATCTTCAATAATTACAATTTCATATTCTTTGTTATAATCAGAAATTAATAGACTTTCTAAAAGTTCTTTAATTTCATCTGGTCTATTATAAACAGGAATAATAATTGAAATATACATAATATCCATTTTTACTTTGTACAATTGATCTTGCCCTTCGGACGCGAATCGTGTTACAAAGATAAGTCTTATGCAAAAGAAAAACCACCTAAAATTTAGGTGGTTTTAATTATAAAAAAGGAAATCTAATTATTCTTTAATAACCTTAACAGTCTTCACTTGATCGTTTGATGTTACTCTAACCATGTACGCCCCTTTTGAAAGGTTTGACATATCTATTTGCGCATCATTAGCATTAATTTTAGTAGAACTTACTTTTTGTCCTAATAAATTAAACACTTCAACATTTGAAATTTCTTGGTTATATGATAAATTCAAAGTGTTTTTTACAGGATTTGGATAATATGTAAAGTTACTACTATCAAATGAACTGTTTCCTAATAATGGATCAATAACACTAATATCATCTAAATATAAATAATATTGATCAGCAATTGAATAAGCATTAAATCCTAAATAATAAACTCCAGATGAACTAGGAGTGAAATTAAATGTGTTCGTTGTTGGCACACCTCCGATAATACTTGGATGATCTGCTAATTCATTACCTGACATGGCAGCAGCACTTGGAGAAGTACCAACGGCTACTTTCATACTCTCTATAAACGTAGTGCTATTATTTCCATATCTATAACTAATAGTATATTCCGTTCCTCCCGTTAAATTTATACCATTAGTATAAAACCAAGCATTTGCAGCATTAGTTGAGTTATAAAGGTAACTTAATGTTTTAGAAGTAAAACCAAAGCCAGGATTACTAACTACATTCCAATTATTTCCAGTACCTGCATTTTCTATCGAAGTACAGCTAGGAAGCGCAGGTGTTATAGCTGATTCAAAATCTTGACTATAATTAACTGACGAAGGAGGACAAGGAGTTGTAAAACTAGCAACGCTACTCCAATTTGAAC
>CALQCV020000044.1 GCA_943329165.2 Candidatus Nitrotoga sp. CP45
AACTTCCGGTCCGCCACATAGTTTGCACTTAATTGGCTTACAATTAAAAAAAGAGTTGAATATAAAATGGTTTGCCGATTTCCGTGATCCGTGGACAACTATTGGTTATCACAAAGCATTGAAATTATCTTCGTATGCTGAAAAGAAACACAAAGCTATGGAAAAGGAAGTTTTGAATTCTGCCGACACCATTATCGTCACCAGCAAAACCACCAAAACCGAATTTCAGGCAATAACTTCTAAACCAATTGAAGTGATTACCAATGGTTATGATGTAGAAAAAATCGAGAGACAAACTTTAGATGAAAAATTCACATTAGCACATATTGGTTCGTTTCTTTCGGAAAGAAATCCGAGAATACTTTGGGAGTCTTTGCAGGAATTGGTTTCTGAAAATGCTAATTTTAAAAACGATTTCCGTTTGAAATTAATTGGCGCTACTAGTCAGGAAGTTTTAGACACTATAGCTTCATTTCAATTGAATGAATATATACATAATTTGGGTTATTTGTCGCATCAGGAAGCGATCGAACACCAACGAAAATCTCAGGTTTTGTTGCTTATCGAAATCAATTCCACAGCTACAAAAAGTATCATTCCAGGAAAACTTTTTGAATATATGGTTTCCGAAAGACCAATAATTGCAATTGGTCCTGAAGGTTCTGATTTTGCAGAAATTATAACGACAACAAATACAGGAGTTTTCTTTACCTATGACGAAAAAGAGAAGCTAAAAGCGTTACTTTTGAAATACTATCAGGAATATCAAAATCAAAATTTGAAAGTGCATGCTGTTGGTTTGCAACAATATTCAAGAAAAAGTTTGACGGAACAATTGGTGAAGTTAATTTCTTAACCACAAAGTCACGAAGAATACACGAAGTTCACAAAGAAAAAAATGATACATTCGTAATTCCTAAATCCTAAATCAAATATGGGTATCGTAATCAACCAATCCATCAAAAACACTATCATTACCTATATTGGTTTTGCGATTGGTGCGGTAAACTCGTTGTACATGTATCCGCATTTTTTAGGTGAAAAGTTCTATGGTTTAACTGGTTATTTATTATCCTCTGCCAATGTATTGTTTCCGTTGATGGCTTTTGGTATTCATAATACATTGATTAAATTTTTCTCCGAATACAAAACCGAAAAGGAAAAAAAACAATTTCTAGGCTTTGTTCTCGCGCTTCCGTTATTGATCATCATACCGGTTTTTATAATTAGTATATTAGGTTATGATAGTATTGCTTCTTTTTTATCCCGAAAAAATGATATTGTTTACGACTATGTTTGGCAAATCCCAATCATCGCTTTGTGTATGGGATATTTCGAAATATTTTATGCTTGGGTGAAAGTGCATATGCAATCAGTTTATGGAAATTTTCTCAAAGAAATTGGTTTGCGAATATTGATTTCTATTTTTTTATTAGGTGTATATTTTCACATTATAACCGTTGAACAATTCATCACTGCTACGATGTTTGCCTATTTGATTAGCATGTTTTTAATGCTTTTTTATGCCAATAAAGTACAGCCGATTTCTTTTAAATTCAAAGTACCAAGCAATGCCAAAGCCATTTTAGTGTATTCTAGTTTTATCATTTTATCAGGAAGTGTTGCCAACATGCTCTTGGATATCGACAAAACGATGCTGAACCAATATATTGAAATTGAAAAGATTTCATACTTTATAGTTGCAGGATTTATTGCAACAGTAATTGCCGTCCCAAGTCGATCAATGCATCAAATCACCTACCCGATTACCGCTAAATTGATGATTGAAAACAAATACGACGAATTGAACGATTTGTATAAAAAAACATCTATCACTTTACAAATCGTTGGCGGATTGGTTTATGTTGGAATTTTGGTTAACATCAATCAAATTTATTTGCTTTTACCAAAAAGTTACAGTGAAGGTATTTTTGTGGTATTTATCATTGGACTTTCCAAATATTTCGATCTGATTTTAGGCAATAATAATTCCATTATTTTCAATTCAAAATACTATCGTGCGGTATTGTTTTTAGGATTATTGCTTGGTTTTTTTGCTATTACGCTAAATATGATTCTAATTCCTTTGTTTTATATTAAAGGTGCAGCCATTGCAACATTAATTTCAATTACACTATACAGCATTGCCAAACTGCTTTTTGTGGTTTTAAAAATGAAACTCTATCCGTTTACTGTCAAAAACATTTATGCTTTGCTAATAGGATTGCTTTGTTTCTTTGGGTTTTATTATTGGGACTTTTCTTTTCACCCCATCATAAATATCATTTTGAAATCAATATTGGTCACCTTACTATATGTTGGTTTGGTATACAAAGCCAATCTTTCTGTAGACATTAACGGCGTTATTGTAAATGTGTTGAAGAAAATAAAGCTGTTTTAATTTTTTGTGAATTCGTAATACAAAAATTAACCAACCAATTTCATGAAAAAATCCTTTGTTCTTATTGTTTAACTGGCTATTACATGATTAGTTGTAAATCTGATAAAAAAGAAAACAACGTCAACACTAGCATAAAAAAATAAAAGTAAAATCCTCTATTAGAAAAAAGTAAAAATAAAACTAAACCTCGAAATTATTTATTGTATTTTAGTAAACATAAATTATTGAGATAATGTGGTGGCAATACTGTTTAGTTTTTTTAGGGGCTCTGTTATTTGACATTGTTCCGTTTCCTTTTCTTCCGGCTTTTACTATAATGATTTTTCTTCAGTTAGTGTTTGATCTTAACATATGGGCCACCATCTGTATAGGTGTGGCAGGTTCCATTTTGGGCAGATACATACTCACACTATACATCCATCGTATTTCGGATACCTATTTCAAACCTGCCAAAAATGAGGATATAATGTTTCTTGGTAAAAAATTGAAAGAAAAAGGATGGAAAAGTCAAATCGCTATTTTTTCCTATTCTTTACTTCCGCTTCCAACAACTCCTTTATTTGTTGCTGGTGGCATGGCCAAAATAACACCGCTTTATATTATTCCTGCTTTCTTTGCAGGTAAATTTATTAGTGATACAGCGGCACTATTAATTGGTGAGTTTGCTTTAACAAACCTAAATAGTTTAGAATCAAATATCTTATCGTGGAAGTCTGCAGTCGGTTTAGTAGTAAGTTTATTACTCTTATGTGCTCTATTATTTATTGATTGGCGTACGTTAATTCAGAAAAAGAAATTTTTGCTTACTTTCAAAATATTTAAAACAAAAACCGATTCCGATTAGAAAGGGTCTTTGTCTTTTTATAATCCGGAAACAGCTTTTATCTCATCAATAATTCGGATAGCCAAATCATCTGCTAATTGTTGTGTTTGCGCTTCGGTATAAATCCTTATAATTGGTTCGGTATTCGATTTTCGTAAGTGGACCCAATTTTCGGCAAAGTCAATTTTTACTCCGTCAATTGTAGATAGTGAACTTGTCGAACTATCGTTTTTATATTTCTCTGTCATGGCAACCAAAATTGCATTCACATCAATTTTAGGTGTCAGTTCAATTTTATTTTTGCTCATATAATATTGAGGATACGATGCTCTCAATTCGGCGACCGTCATATCCAAATTAGCTAAATGTGTCAAAAACAAAGCTACGCCAACCAAACTATCTCTTCCGTAATGTGATTCTGGATAAATGATTCCGCCATTTCCTTCGCCACCAATTATGGCATTTGTTTTCTTCATTAACTCCACCACATTTACCTCTCCAACAGCACTCGCTTGATAACTTCCGTTGTGTTTGTTTGTGATATCTCTCAAAGCACGAGAAGATGACATATTGGAAACAGTATTTCCTGGAGTTTTGCTCAAAACATAATCGGCACAAGCCACTAATGTATATTCCTCACCAAACATTTCGCCATCGTTAGAAATGAAAGCCAAACGGTCCACATCAGGGTCAACTACAATTCCGAAATCGGCTTTTTCTTCTACTACCAATTTGCATATATCACCCAAATGCTCTTTCAAAGGTTCCGGATTGTGCGGAAAATGCCCGTTGGGTTCACAATATAATTTTACGCACTCCACTCCCATTTGTTCTAACAATTTCGGGATAATAATTCCGCCAGAAGAATTTACACCATCAACCACAACCTTAAATTTTCTTTTAGCAACTGCTTCAGCATCAACTAAAGGTAAATTCAAAACGGCATCAATGTGAATATCCATGTAAGCGTCATTAACTGTGATTTCTCCTAAAGAATCAACATCCGAAAAATCAAACGCTTCCGATTCAGCTATTTCCAATATCAATTCGCCTGCTGCACCACTTAAAAATTCCCCTTTTGAATTCAATAATTTCAAAGCATTCCATTGTTTTGGATTATGAGAAGCAGTTAAAATAATTCCACCATCAGCTCCTTCCATCGGAACTGCAATCTCAACAGTTGGTGTTGTAGAAAGTCCCAAATCGATAACATCAATGCCTAATCCAAGTAAGGTATTCATCACTAAATTATGAATCATCGGTCCCGAAATACGGGCATCACGACCAATCACAACTTTGAGTTTTCTTCCATCTTCCAACCCATGCCTGCCGGCAGGCAGGTCCCCACTCCCATTTTTCAGAAACGTTCCATAAGCCGAAGCAAATTTCACCGCATCAACCGGTGTTAAATTATCGCCCACTTTGCCGCCAATGGTACCACGAATTCCCGATATAGATTTTATAAGTGTCATTTTATATGATTTTTGATGTACAAATATAGAAAAGTTACTGAGTAGCTGAGTAGCTGAGTTGCTAAGTTTTTGACAAAAGTTACTGAGTTACTGAGTGACTAAGTTGCTAAGTTTTTTCTATATTTACGAAAACAATCTCAGGTACTTAGTAACTCAGGTACTTAGAAACTCTAAATAATGAACTTCCTTGCCCACATTTATCTTTCCGGCGACAACGATTTATTAAAAATCGGGAACTTTATGGCGGATAGCATTCGTGGACACAGTTATGATGTTTATCCAATGGAAATTCAAAAAGGAATTCTACTGCATCGTTCGATAGATAGTTTTACGGATATGCATCCTATTTATAGGCAAAGCAAACACCGTTTACACGAAAAATACGGCCATTATTCGGGTGTGATTATGGATATTTTTTACGACCATTTTCTAGCTAAAAATTGGAGTACGTATTCCGATGTAAAACTAGAAGTCTATGCCGACACTTTTTACCACCTTCTTAAAGATAATTATGAAATCCTAACTGAGAAAGTCAAAAGCATGATTCCGTATATGTTTGCCAGAAACTGGTTGCTAAGTTATGCCACCATTGACGGTTTGCAAATGATTATGTTTCATATGGATCATCGCACCAAAAACCGCGTGGATATGCACGAATCGATAGTAGAACTCCATCAATACTATTCTGAGTTTGAAACAGAATTCACCTTGTTTTTTGAAGAATTGCGAAAGCATTGTGCCGAAAAATTAAAAGAACTGAATTTCTAATTATTTTTTTTTAAGTGTTTTCTTTTATTTCTACTGATTTCTGTTTCGATTCATTCCAAACAAAAAGGACTCATTGCAGCCCGATTTTAAATTTAACTTATTTAAAAATTAATGTTATGAAATACTGCTTTTAAGAAGTATTTTTGCATTTCAAAGATTTGAATAAATGCAATCGAACAAAGCTTCTAATTTTAAAATTGTTTTCAGAAGTATTTTCAGAAGGGCTGAGAATTTACTTTTCCTTTTGAAAGACAGACTTAGCGAGCGAAATTTCATTTACGTAGCCAGTATTCTTGTGGCTATTACATGTTCGTTAGCTGTAATTATTCTTAAAAGTTTTGCGCATAATATTTTCCTTTGGGCAAATGATATCAATGGGTTTTTAAAACTTCCGTATATCAATAGTTTGCTGCCTGTAATCGGAATTGTATTAACTGTTTTTGTGGTTCGGAATTTTTTGAACAACCACATAGACAAAGGAAGTTCTAAAATACTTTACGCCGTTGCCCGAAAAGGCGGTATCGTACCCAAAAAACAAATGTATGCGCAAATCATAACAAGTTCCTTAACCGTTGGACTGGGTGGTTCCGCCGGATTAGAAAGCCCGATTGTAATTACAGGCGCGGCTTTTGGTTCTAACTTTGCGCAAAAATATCATTTGTCACAAAAAGACCGAATTCTCCTTTTAGCTTGTGGTGTTGCGGCCGGAATTGGAGCTGCATTTAACGCACCCATTGCTGGAGTTTTATTCGCTATTGAAGTGGTGTTGACAGACGTTTCTATTTCGGCTTTTATTCCAATTATCATTTCGGCTGCCACTGGTGCGCTGATGTCGAAAGTTACTTTAAGTCCGGATACTATTCTGAATTTTGAACAGACACTAAAATTTGATTATCACAATACACCCTTTTATATTCTATTGGGAATTTTAGCTGGATTTGCTTCCATTTACCATGCCCGGAATTTCCAGAAAGTTGAAAAGTTTTTCGGCACTTTTAAAAACAAAGGCTATCGCAAAGCTTTTTTTGGTGCTACTATTTTAGCGGTTTTGATTTTCTTTTTCCCAACACTGTTTGGCGAAGGTTATGAAAGCATAAAATTATTAGCTTCCAAAAACCCTGGCGTTTTATTAGACAATACAATGCTCGAAACATTCAAAAGCAGCGAATGGGTTTTATTGGCATTTGTTGGCGTGACGATGATGCTGAAAGCTTTTGCCACTGGACTAACATTAGGCAGCGGAGGAAATGGAGGAAATTTTGCGCCATCGCTTTTTGTCGGTTCATATCTTGGTTTTTTTGTTGCCAAAACAGTTAATCTTCTGAACTTCACGCATCATTTACCAATAGCTAATTTTACCATTGTGGGCATGGCCGGAATTCTAAGCGGTTTGTTTCATGCACCTTTAACGGCTATTTTCCTCATTGGCGAAATCACCGGCGGTTATGATTTGATGGTGCCATTGATGATTGTTTCTTCAGTGAGTTATGCCGTATCTAAACAGTTTGAGAAACATTCAATGGATGTAAAAGCATTGGCAGACAAAGGCGATGCTTTTACAAGTGATAAAGACAAAAATATTCTGCAAAGCATCGATCTTTATAATCTTGTACAGAAAAATTTCAAAACCTTAACTATGGAAAACTCGGTTGAAAGTGTGGTGGAAATTTTCTCTATGACCGACCAAAAAATTATTCCAATACTTACTGTAGATAAATCGCTCGTCGGAATTGTTGCTTTTGATGAAGTCAAATCCTTTATTTTTAACCCCTATCATGTCAAGTTTTCTTCTATGCGTGAAGTCATCAGCCAGCCAAAAGCGATTATTTTATTGGAAGATAAAGTAGAAAAGGTGATGCAACAATTTGAAGCAACCAATGCTTACATCCTGCCTGTGATTCAAAAAGGAAAATACTTTGGTTTCCTTTCTAAAATTGATGTTTTAGAAAATTATCGCCAGCGATTGAAGGAAATGATAATCGATTAAATTTCAACAAATACAAAAATAAACCACATAGAAACATAGAAAAAAAGATTGGTTTAGTTCAATTCTTGAATTAACATAGCTCTGTTTTACTTGAAAAAGTGAAACGCCTTAAAAGAAACAATAGAAAACTATGTTTCTATGTGGTTGAAAAAATAAATTGAGCACAAAGAATTCAACAAATAACTTCTCAACTCTCTAACTAAAAATTCCTTGTAAAATAGTATCTTTGCGTTTTGCCAAATTGCTATGCTAGATACTGAAAATACGATTGAAGTTCTTGGTGCCCGCGTGCACAATCTCAAGAATATAGACATCTCGATTCCCAGAGAAAAACTGGTGGTTATTACCGGGCTGTCGGGTTCGGGAAAATCGTCTTTAGCATTTGATACCATTTATGCCGAAGGGCAACGTCGTTATATCGAAACATTTTCTGCCTATGCGCGTCAATTCCTTGGCGGATTAGAACGTCCCGATGTCGATAAAATTGACGGACTTTCTCCGGTAATTGCCATCGAACAAAAAACAACAAGTAAAAGTCCGCGATCGACCGTTGGAACCATAACCGAAATTTATGATTTCCTTCGTTTATTATTTGCCCGTGGCGGAGAAGCCTATAGTTATGTAACTGGCGAAAAAATGGTTTCTTATTCCGATGACCAAATCAAGGAATTGATTATCAAAAATTTTACTGGAAAACGTATCAATATTTTAGCTCCAATAATTCGTGCCCGAAAAGGTCATTACGCCGAATTGTTCCAACAGATTACCAAACAAGGTTTTGTAAAAGTCCGCGTCAATGGTGATGTTCAGGATTTATTACCTGGAATGAAACTCGATCGTTATAAAACTCATGACATCGAAATTGTCATCGACAGAATGGTAATTGAGTCCACCGAAGACAATGAAAAACGTCTATCCGAAAGCATTAAAACCGCAATGTATCATGGCGAAAATGTATTGATGATTTTGGATCAAGATACTAATGAAGTTCGTTATTTCAGTCGGAATTTAATGTGTCCAACTTCCGGAATATCCTATCAAAATCCGGAACCGAATTTGTTTTCGTTCAACTCACCAAAAGGTGCCTGTGAAGTCTGTAAAGGTTTAGGAACCGTGCACGAAATCAATCTGAAGAAGATAATTCCAAATCCAAAATTGTCTATCAATAATGGAGGCTTTGCTCCGCTTGGTGACTATAAAAGTTCATGGATGTTCAAGCAATTGGAAATCATTGGCGAAAAATTCGAATTCACTTTAACTGACGCCATAGAGAAAATTTCGGATGAAGCCATGGCAGTTATTTTGCACGGCGGAAAAGAAAAATTCTCGGTTGAATCCAAAACATTAGGCATTACCAAAGAATACAAAATTGAGTTTGAAGGCATATCGCATTTTATCAAAAACCAATACGACGAAACTCAATCGACTTCTATAAAACGCTGGGCAAAAGAATTTATGGACGAAGTAACTTGTCATGAATGTAATGGCTCTCGTTTAAAAAAAGAATCCATGTATTTCCGAATTCACGAAAAAAATATTTTCGATTTATCGACGATGGATATTTCAGAATTGTCAGCTTGGTTCGAGGATTTAGACATTTATTTGAATGAAAAACAAAAAATAATCGCGACAGAAATTGTCAAAGAAATCAAAGACCGTTTGCGCTTTTTGGTGAATGTTGGTTTGAATTATTTATCTATAAATCGCAGCTCCAAATCACTTTCAGGTGGTGAAGCACAACGTATTCGTTTGGCAACGCAAATTGGTTCGCAATTGGTTGGCGTGCTTTATATTTTGGATGAACCAAGTATAGGTTTACACCAAAGAGACAATGAAAAACTGATTCATTCACTGGAACAATTACGAGATATTGGAAATTCTGTTATTGTTGTAGAACACGACAAAGATATGATAGAACGTGCCGATTATGTGATTGATATTGGACCAAAAGCGGGAAAATTTGGTGGTGAAATCATCAGCAAAGGAACACCGGCAGCATTGCTGAAAGAACACACCATGACGGCAATGTATCTGAATGGTGAAATGAAAATTGAGGTTCCAAAAAAACGTCGTGAAGGCAATGGAAAATTCCTAAAATTGACTGGCGCAACAGGAAATAATCTGAAAAATGTTTCGATAGAATTACCATTGGGAAAATTGATTTGCGTAACCGGAGTTTCGGGAAGCGGAAAATCGACTTTAATAAATGAAACGCTTTATCCAATTTTGAATGCGTATTATTTTAATGGTGTCAAAAAGCCACAACCCTATAAAAAAATTGAAGGTTTAGAGCATATCGACAAAGTAATCGACATCGACCAAAGTCCGATTGGAAGAACACCAAGAAGTAATCCAGCTACATATACCGATGTTTTTTCAGAAATCAGAAGTTTGTACACCATGACACCTGAAGCCATGATTCGCGGTTATAAAGCAGGTCGTTTTAGTTTCAATGTTTCGGGCGGACGATGCGAAACCTGCGAAGGTTCTGGGGTTCGAACGATTGAAATGAGTTTCCTTCCGGATGTATATGTAGAATGCGAAACCTGTCAGGGCAAGCGCTTCAACAGAGAAACTTTGGAAATCAGATACAAAGGGAAATCTATTTCAGATGTGTTAAACATGACGGTTGACGAAGCGGTTCCGTTTTTTGAAAACATTCCAAAAATCTATCGAAAAGTTAAAACTATTCAAGATGTAGGTTTGGGTTATATCACTCTGGGACAACAAAGCACAACACTTTCTGGTGGTGAAGCGCAACGTATCAAACTGGCAACAGAGTTATCCAAAAAAGATACCGGAAATACCTTCTACATTATGGATGAACCAACGACCGGTTTGCATTTTGAAGACATTCGCGTATTGATGGATGTGATTACCAAATTAGTTGACAAAGGAAATTCCGTTTTGATAATTGAACACAATATGGATGTGATTAAGTTGGCCGATTATATTATTGATATTGGTCCCGACGGTGGAAAAGGCGGTGGTGAAGTCGTTGCCAAAGGAACACCGGAAGAGATTGTAAAGAACAAGAAAAGTTATACAGCGCAGTTTTTGAAAAAAGAATTACTTTAGCATGTTTGATTTAACATTAAAAACGAATAAATAAATACAACATGAAGAAAGAAGATTTTGAAAATGAAGATGATAAAATCCAGGAAAAATTAAAGC
>CALQCV020000045.1 GCA_943329165.2 Candidatus Nitrotoga sp. CP45
GATTTTGATAGTTATGAAATAATAGAATTCAGTGAAGAATGTATAACCGTTCAACATACTTGGGATATTTTTGCCAAAAATGATGCTGCGCTACGCGAAGATTTTGAGCTTATTACCGAAGGCAGAGATTCACAACCAATCCCAAAAAGTGTAAACGTACTTTCGCCTGAAAATATATTTATTGAAGAAGGAGCAAAGCTCGAATTCGTTACTTTAAATGCTTCAACCGGACCAATCTATATCGGAAAAAATTCCGAAATCATGGAAGGTTCTGTTATTCGCGGACCATTTGCATTGTGCGAATCGGGTAGAGTGAAGTTGGCTTCTAAAGTTTATGGCGCTACTACTGTAGGACCACATTCCGTAATTGGCGGTGAAGTTAGTAACTCCGTTTTAATGGGTTATTCCAATAAAGGACACGATGGATTTTTAGGGAATTCTGTTCTTGGCGAATGGTGTAATATTGGTGCAGATAGCAATAATTCAAATTTAAAAAATAATTACGAAGAAGTTCGTTTGTGGAGTTACGAAACCGAAGGTTTTGCTCAAACGGGTTTGCAATTTTGTGGATTAATGATGGGTGATCATAGTAAATGTGGTATCAATACAATGTTTAATACTGGAACTGTAGTTGGTGTTTCAGCTAATATTTTTGGTTCTGGTTTTCCGCGTAATTTTGTACCAAGTTTCTCTTGGGGCGGCGCTTCAGGATTTACGACTTATTTGACATCTAAGGCTTTTCAAACTGCCAAAATAGTTATGGCACGTCGTCAGGTAGTATTCACCGGAGAAGACGCCAAGATATTGGAGCATGTTTTTGAAGTTACCAAGAAGTATCGGAAAGAATAATTTGTTATTGTTTTGACCACTGATTCGCAGATTTTAATTTAATCTGTGAATCAGTGGCTGTTTTTATTTTAAAATTATACTTAAATTTGCGCACTGAATTTTTGACAACGACCTGCATGCCTGCAGGCAGGTTTCATTAATTAAGTTTATTTATGGAACAAAAAAAGAAAGTTGCCTTCTATACTTTAGGCTGCAAATTAAATTTTTCCGAAACCTCTACCATCGCAAGAAATTTTCAAGAAGAAGGTTTTGACCGCGTCGATTTTGAAGAAGTAGCCGATATTTATGTAATCAATACATGCTCGGTTACCGAAAATGCCGATAAACAATTCAAACAAGTAGTTAAAAAAGCCATGAAGCTCAACGACAAAGCATTTGTCGCTGCCGTTGGTTGTTATGCGCAATTAAAACCCGAAGAATTAGCGGCTGTTGATGGTGTTGATTTGGTTTTGGGTGCTACTGAAAAATTTAAAATCACCGATTATATAAACGATTTGTCTAAAAATGATATGGGCGAAGTGCATTCCTGCGAAATTGAAGAAGCCGATTTCTACGTCGGAAGTTATTCTATTGGAGACAGAACGCGTGCTTTTTTGAAAGTTCAGGATGGCTGTGATTATAAATGCACCTATTGTACAATTCCATTGGCACGTGGAATTTCGAGAAGCGATGCTTTGGAAAATGTATTAAAAAATGCTTCTGATATTTCGAAACAAGGAATAAAAGAAATTGTGTTAACTGGAGTAAATATCGGTGATTATGGTAAAGGCGAATTCGGAAATAAAAAACACGAGCATACTTTTTTGGATTTAGTTCAGGCTTTGGATAAAGTCGAAGGCATTGAAAGAGTGCGAATCTCATCTATTGAGCCAAATCTTCTTAAAAACGAAACTATTAAATTCGTGTCAAGTAGCCGAACCTTTGTGCCGCACTTTCATATTCCGTTACAATCCGGAAGCAACGAGATTTTAAAAAAAATGAAGCGCCGTTATTTGCGTGAAGTTTATACGGAACGAGTAAATAAAATCCGTGAAGTAATGCCTCATGCGTGTATTGGTGTTGATGTTATTGTTGGTTTTCCGGGTGAAACAGACGGAAATTTCTTGGAAACCTATAATTTCCTAAACGAAATGGATATTTCGTACTTGCACGTTTTCACTTATTCGGAAAGAGATAATACCGAAGCTGCCGAAATGCCTGAAGTTGTTCCCATGAATGTGAGAAACAAAAGAAGTAAAATGCTCCGTGGATTATCGGTTAAGAAACGTCGTGCTTTTTATGAAAGTCAGATTGGAACTAATCGAACCGTCCTTTTTGAAGGCGAAAATAAGGAAGGATACATTCATGGTTTTACTGAAAACTATGTCAAAGTAAAAACACCATGGAATCCGGAATTGGTTAACACACTTCATGAAATCAGTTTGACGAGAATAGACGAAGATGGAAGCGTAAGGTTAAAATTCCAAAATGAAAAATCCCAAAATCCAGTGTAGCAGAAGTTTGGGATTTAAAAATTGCTTTTTGACAGTTATTTGGAATTTGTATTTTCCTTTTTGTATTTTTTAAACTTATATTTTGATTCCAGGCGGAAGTAAATCTCTGTAACAAGTATTCTTTCTGAAAAAAAGTGCAATTTTTGGTAAAATAGGAACTACTTTTAACTTGCGTTCGTAAGCAATCTCCATGATGTTCTTCAGTAAATCATTAATGAAAACTTCATCTTCGAATCCGTCAAAAACATTGATTCTCGTTAAGAAAATCTTCTTCTCCTGAAATGAATATTCTACAGAAATTAATTTCCCATCTACCAAAGTCTCAAATTGACGTGCAAAGGTGTTGTCCTTAATTTCAATTTTTTCTAAAATTCCTGTCGCTTCCATAAATCAAGTAAATAAAAAGTATTATTTTTATGCAAAGCTACTAATAATTAACCGGTTTAGAGTTAAAAAATGACTAAAATCCATGTTTATTTTATGCCCGGAATGGCTGCAAGTTCTAGTATTTTTGAGCGAATTCATCTACCAACTGATATTTTTGAAGTGCATTTATTGGAGTGGGTTTTACCTAAGATAAATGAATCGTTGAAAGAATATGCTAAGCGAATGGCAAAAAATATAAAACATCAAAATGTAATTCTTGTTGGTGTTTCCTTTGGCGGTATTTTGGTTCAGGAAATGAAACCATTTGTAAATTCTCAAAAGGTAATTATCATTTCAAGTGTAAAATCAAATGCTGAATTATCAAGAAGCATGAAAATTGCTAAAACTACTAAAGCTTACAAACTAATTCCTACTAAACTATTTGAGAATATTGAGCTTTTAGCCAAATTCACTTTTGGTTCAACCATTTTAAAGCAAAAAATTAAACTATATGAAAAGTTTCTTTCCGTTCGGGATAAAGTATATTTAGACTGGGCAATTGAGCAAATAATCAATTGGGACCGAGCAATAATTGACAATGAAATCATCCATATTCATGGCGATGCTGATGAAGTTTTTCCGATAATACAAATTAAAAATTGCATTCAAGTTAAAGGCGGAACACATATTATGATTTTAACAAAATACAAATGGCTTAACGAAAATTTGCCTAAAATTATGTTAGGTAAGAGATGATGTTGTACTGATTTTTGTAGTTTTACCATTATAAATGATTAAAAGAAATTAAATCCTACGGATATGAAAATGAATAAAGCTCTATTATCGACATTCGCAGTGATTTTGATTTCCGGAATTTTGATTTTTGGAATAGCAGGAGACGACAAAGACAAATTATTACGTGAAGGCACTCCAATGTATTTTCCAACTGCTGTTGACTTTTCAAGTGAGCCTGCACCGCTTAAAATAAGTGATGTTAGAGAACGATTAGAGAGAGAATTACTTATCAATGCTAATTTAGACGCAACCACTCTATTAATAATACGAAGAGCTAATAGAGCTTTTCCGATTATTGAACCAATCTTGCAAAAGTATGGCGTCCCAGATGATTTTAAATACCTTGCCGTAATCGAAAGTGGTCTCGTAAATGCTACTTCTCCTGCAGGAGCGAAAGGAGTATGGCAATTTATGCCCGATACTGCCAAAGAACAAGGAATGGAAGTGAACGAATATGTGGATGAGCGCTATAATTTGGAAAAATCAACTGAAGCAGCTTGTAAATATTTATTGGCGGCCAGAGAAAAATTTGGTTCATGGACATTGGCAGCAGCATCTTATAACGGAGGAATGACTGGAGTAGGTAAAAGAATTGCCGAACAAAAAGTTTCTAATTACTACGATTTAGGTTTGACCGATGAAACGTCACGTTATGTTTTTAGAATTTTAGCACTTAAAGAAATAATGAAAAACCCTGCTGTTTTCGGATTTAGTATTTATGAAAGTGATTTGTACTCGCCAATTCCTTCAAAAAAAATAGAAGTAGATAGCACCATTAGCGATTTAGCTGATTTTGCCAAAGCACAAGGTATCAATTATAAAATCTTAAAAATTCACAATCCGTGGTTACGAGATAAAAAATTACTCAATCTAGTCAAGAAAAAATACGAAATTGAAATTCCGTTGTCAGGATATTAATTTACAGATATAGAATTATCTGGATCTATAAATGTTAATTTGATTATAATAATAGCTTTTTATTAAAATATTAATAAAAACTCGCTGCCTTGCGATTTTATTTGAATTATTATAGTTGTTTTTCCAGATAAGCTAATAAATTTGTAAAGTATAAAAGCAGTAAAAAATGTATTTAAATTCAAACATCATCAACGTTATTGTCATCGAAATTGTAAAGTTTCAGAGGAAGATGTTTGTATAAATAATATTTAAAACCTTCCCACAGAGAAGGTTTTGTGTTTTTAAAAATAAGATGAAAAATTTAGTAATCATTATAGTCATTATCATTATTCGTTTTATGTGACGAGTTAGGATTGTAGTAACTTATAGTAAGCCTTCCTCAGTCATAATTGGGAAAGGCTTTTTTAAATTAAAAAATTAAGCAAATGTATTTCAACGAACAAACAACAATTTATTTAAATGGAGAATTTGTTAAAGCCACGAAAGCGACCGCAGATTTATATGGGCAGTCACTTCATTATGGCTACGGAGTTTTCGAAGGTATTAGAGCTTACAATACTGAAAACGGTGTTCGTGTATATAAAGCAACGGAGCACTACGAGCGATTGAAAAAATCTTGTCAAATGATAAATATTCCATTTGAGTATGATGTTGATGATTTAATTGAGCAAACCTATAAAGTCCTTGAAGTAAACAATTTCACAGATGCTTACGTTCGGCCGTTAGTTTTTTGTGGTCCAAATATGAGTTTGACAAAACCTAATAGCGTTTCAATTCTCATTTGCGCATGGGAATGGGGTGCTTATCTTGGTGACAATTTACTAAATGTTACTATTTCGTCATTTTGCCGTCCGCATCCTAAATCGACAAAAATCGAAGCAAAAGTTTGTGGACATTATGTCAACTCTATTCTAGCGACTACTGAAGCGAAAGAAAAAGGTTTTGACGAAGCGATTCTTCTTGATACCGATGGTTTCCTGGCTGAAGGTCCGGGTTCTAATTTGTTTTTTGAGAAAGAAGGAAAACTGTTTACTCCAAAAACCGGAAATATTTTACCTGGAATTACAAGAGCAACTGTAGTCGAATTGTGTAAAGATTTAGAAATAGAATTAACAGAAGGAGCATTTTTACCAGAAGATTTAGCAAATGCTGATAGTGCGTTCTTATGTGGAACAGCCGCTGAGATTATAGGATTACAATCCTTAGAAAAGAAAAACTTTCCAAAAAACTGGAATGAAACTTTGGGTAAAAAATTACAAACCGCTTATAAAAATTTAGTTCTGGAAAAAGAATTACAAGAAACAAACAACTAATGGAATTAAATAAATATAGTAAAACGGTAACTCAAGATCCAACACAACCTGCAGCTCAAGCGATGTTGTATGGGATTGGCTTGAATGATACTCAATTGGCTCAGCCATTTATTGGAATCGCATCAATGGGTTATGATGGAAATACGTGTAATATGCACCTCAATCATTTGGCTTCTTATATCAAAGTAGAAGTAAATGAAAATGAAATGGTCGGATTGATATTTAATACTATCGGAATTAGCGACGGTATCACTAACGGAACAGATGGAATGCGTTATTCCTTAGTAAGTCGCGAAGTCATTGCAGATAGTATTGAAAGTGTGGTTGCAGGACATTATTATGACGGTGTAATTGCAGTTCCGGGTTGTGACAAAAATATGCCGGGAGCTATTATTGCAATGGGAAGATTAAATAGGCCATCAATTATGGTATATGGCGGAACCATTGCTCCGGGAAAATACCAAGGAAAAGATTTAAACATCGTTTCAGCCTTCGAAGCTTTAGGTGAAAAAATAGCCGGAAAAATATCTGAAGAAGAATTTAGAGGAATTATCAAAAATTCTTGTCCAGGAGCTGGCGCTTGTGGCGGAATGTATACTGCAAATACAATGGCTATCGCAATCGAAGCTCTCGGAATGAGTTTGCCTTATTCGAGCTCTAACCCTGCAGTAAGTATTGAAAAAATTGAAGAGTGTAAGCAAACTGCTCATTATATAAAAGTACTATTAGAAAAAAATATTTGTCCCAAAGACATCATGACATTTGCAGCTTTTGAGAATGCAATCACCACTTTAATTGCACTTGGCGGAAGTACAAATGCGGTGTTACATATTATCGCCATGGCAAAAAGTGTGGGCGTTAAAATTACGCAGGACGATTTTCAAAGAATCAGCAATACCACGCCATTGATAGCGGATTTCAAACCGGGTGGAAATTACTTAATGCAAAATCTCCACGAAAAAGGAGGCGTTCCAATGGTTTTAAAATATTTGTTGAGCAAAGGAATGCTTCACGGAAATTGCATCACCGTTACTGGAAAAACATTGGCTGAAAATTTAGAAAATGTTGTAGAAATTGATTTTGAAAATCAAAATATAATTCGCACTATCGAAAATCCGATTAAAGAAACTGGGCATCTTCAAATCTTATATGGAAATCTCGCAACCAAAGGCTCTGTGGCAAAAATTACAGGTAAAGAAGGAGAAAAATTCATCGGTCCAGCCAAAGTTTTTGATGGCGAAAAAGAACTTATTCAAGGTATAGAAGATAAAAAAATTCAACCAGGAGATGTAATTGTCATTCGATATGTTGGCCCAAAAGGAGGTCCTGGAATGCCCGAAATGCTTAAACCAACATCTGCAATTATTGGTGCAGGTTTAGGAAAAAGTGTTGCGTTAATTACCGACGGAAGATTTAGCGGTGGAACCCACGGATTTGTAGTCGGTCATATAACGCCGGAAGCTTTCGATGGCGGAAATATTGCACTCGTTAACGATGGCGATATAATCGAACTTGATGCAGTTTCTAACGCTATTAATTTAAAAGTTTCCGATGCTGAGTTGGAAGAAAGAAGAAAAAAACTACTCATTCCAGCTTTAAAAGTTACAAACGGAGTACTTTATAAATATGTAAAATTGGTTAAAGATGCTTCTGAAGGTTGTGTTACTGATGAAGATTAAACTTATAGATTTCCTAAAAGGTTTCAAAACCTTGTAGGTATAAAAAAATAGAAATACTATGAAAACATTAGAATTAGATAAAATCGAAAAAGCGGGAAGACAACCTATTTCTACCACAGGAAGTTTGGCAGTAATTGATGCTTTATTATCTGAAAGTGTAACTACTATTTTTGGTTATCCCGGAGGAGCAATTATGCCAATTTATGATGCTCTTTTTGACTTTAAAGAAAAGTTAAATCACATTTTGGTTCGCCACGAGCAAGGTGCTATTCATGCTGCACAAGGTTATGCGAGAGTTAGCGGAAAAACGGGCGTTGTATTTGCTACAAGCGGTCCGGGAGCAACAAACTTGGTCACAGGTTTGGCAGATGCTTTGATAGATTCCACTCCGTTGGTTTGTATTACGGGTCAGGTTTTTGCTCATTTATTGGGAACTGATGCCTTTCAGGAAACAGATATAATTAACATTACAACTCCAATTACAAAATGGAATTATCAAATTACGGATGCTACTGAAATTCCTGAAGTACTTGCGAAAGCATTCTACATTGCGAAAAGTGGTCGTCCCGGACCAGTTTTAATTGACATCACGAAGAATGCTCAATTGCAATTATTCGATTATATTGGGTACAGATCATGTATTCATGTTAGAAGTTACAGACCAAATCCTATTGTCAGAACAGAATATGTGGAACAAGCGGCAAAATTAATCAATGAGGCTAAAAAACCATTTGTAATATTTGGTCAAGGAATCATTTTAGGAAATGCTGAAAAGGAGTTTCAAAATTTTATTGAAAAGGGAAATTTACCAGCAGCTTGGACAATTATGGGAATGAGCGCAGTTCCAACGGATCATCCGTTAGGAGTTGGAATGTTGGGAATGCACGGTAATTATGGTCCTAATTTTTTAACAAATGAATGTGATGTTTTAATTGCTATCGGAATGCGATTTGATGATCGTGTAACAGGGAGATTAGATAAGTATGCCAAACAAGCAAAAGTTATTCACCTAGATATTGACCCTGCCGAAATTGATAAAAATGTACAAACTGCAGTTTCTATTTGGGGCGATTGCAAAGAAACCTTGCCTTTGCTTACAAATTTAATTGAAAATAAACCACGCCCAGAATGGTTTCAAGAATTTGAAATTAAAAGAGAAAAAGAAACCACAATGGTAATAGAGAAAGAACTGAATCCAACCGTAGGTGGTTTAACAATGGGCGAAGTGATAAACGTGCTTAATGAACTAACTAATGGTGAAGCCGTAATTGTAACCGATGTTGGACAGCATCAAATGGTGGCATGTCGTTATGCAAAGCAAAATAAAACCCGAAGTAATATTACAAGCGGTGGTTTAGGTACAATGGGATTTGCACTTCCAGCTGCAATTGGAGCAAAAATTGGAGCGCCAGAACGTCAAGTTGTTGCTATAATGGGAGATGGCGGAGCGCAAATGAACCTACAGGAATTGGGAACAATAATGCAGTTTCAAACAAACGTAAAAATCTTAATTCTGAATAATAGCTACCTTGGAATGGTGCGCCAATGGCAAGAACTGTTTCATGAAAAACGCTATTCGTTTACCGATATTCAAAGTCCTAATTTCGTTCAAGTAGCGAAAGCCTACAATATTGACGGAAGACAAATTTCGAAACGGGAAGAACTTCGGGAAGGTTTGAAACAAATGTTGGATAATCCGAGTTCGTTTCTTTTGGAAGTTGCCGTGCTTCATGAAGACAATGTTTTCCCAATGGTTCCGCAAGGAAAAGGAGTTGCCGAAATCGTTTTGAGCAAAGAAGAAATTTAAAAATTGTATTATGAAACAGGAATTCACATTAACCGTTTACACCGAAAATCAGGTTGGGTTGCTCAATAAAATAGCTATTATTTTTTCAAGAAGAAAAATAAGCTTGGACAGTTTCAATTCTTCACCAAGCGAAATTGAAAACATCTACCGATTTACAATTGTAATCAGAGAAACAGAAACTGTAGTTAAAAATATTGTTCGTCAATTGGAAAAAAATGTTGAAGTTTTCAAAGTTTTTTACAATACCAATGATGAAATTATTTGGCAACAAATAGCTCTCTATAAAGTTCCGACATCCGTTATAATGAAAGAGGTAAAGGTTGAGCGTTTACTCAGAGAGTTTGGAGCAAGAGCCGTAGTAATCCGGGATGATTATACCGTTTTTGAAACTACAGGTCAAGACGATGAAGTAGATAATTTGTTAACCGAATTGTCAAAATACAGTTTGATCGAATTTGTCAAAAGCTCTCGAATTGCTATTATAAAATCTAGTGAAGGTATTCACAAAAAAGTCTTGGATATGGAGAAAAATGACCCTACTAACAAACCAATAAACAACGAATATTTGAATCATAAGAGTATGATTTTCGAAATGTAAATTTTCAATGGCAATATAAATTGCAAAATTCAATATCAGTAAAAGCAAAAATTTAAAAAAAGATACAATGTCAAATTATTTCAATTCACTTCCTCATCGTTTAAAAGTTCAGGAATTAGGAAAATGTGATTTTATGCAAAGCAGCGAATTTGCAAATGGAGTTTCAAAATTAAAAGGCAAAAAAATAGTCATAATTGGCTGTGGCGCGCAAGGTTTGGCACAAGGTCAAAATCTTCGTGATAGTGGACTTCAAGTTGCTTACGCTTTGCGTCAAGAAGCTATTGACAACAAAAGAGCTTCTTATGTTAATGCTACCGAAAACGGATTTGAAGTGGGAACTTTTGAAGATATTATTCCAACTGCCGATTTGGTTTCCAATTTAGCACCGGATAAACAGCACACTCCGGTTGTCAATAAAATTGTGCCGTTGATGAAGCATGGTGCCTGTTTATCCTATTCACATGGTTTTAATATTGTCGAAGAAGGAACGCAAATACGTAAAGATATAACTGTTATCATGATAGCTCCAAAATCGCCTGCATCAGAAGTACGCGCCGAATATTTACGCGGTTTTGGTGTGCCAACATTAATTGCGGTGCATTCGGATAACGATCCAAATGGTGATGGTTTGGAAATTGCAAAAGCCTATTGCGTTGGAACTGGCGGACATAAAGCAGGTGTTTTATTATCATCGTTTGTTGCTGAAGTAAAATCGGATTTGATGGGAGAACAAACCATTCTTTGTGGCTTGCTACAAACAGGTTCGATTTTAAGTTTTAACAAAATGACAGAAAA
>CALQCV020000046.1 GCA_943329165.2 Candidatus Nitrotoga sp. CP45
CTTGTGAAGATAATGATTGGTTTGGGTATCCTCTTAATTGAATTACTTCTCTTCCGTCTAATGAAAAGTTAGCTAGTCCATCGCCACCAACAAAGAATCTCTCAAATGGGACTAAACCACGACCACTATTGTATGCCCCTAAATAACCAAACTCTCCCAAGGCTCGTAATACCAATGCTTTTGATTGAGAACCAGCTAATCTAGTATACCAATCGGCCTTAAACTTTACTTTGTAGTATTCGAGCCAGTTAAACTTTTGCTGATCAACTTTTGCTCTGTCAGCAGCAGCATTTGCTGCAACGCCGTCTGCCGTAAAATCACTGCCAAGAGTCTGATAAACGCCAGAACCAGCAGCAGTTTCCTGCAAGTAATCGCCTTCAGCTGGTTGTTGTCCGATGTCGGTTGGGATAGTATTTAAACCGGCATCATCTCTGTAAGTCAGTTTATAATCTTTTTGATTTTCTAAATTGGCATAATCTATTCCATTAAATAAGGAATAAGGCAAAGTGAATTTTGCTGAAACACTAAATTCAGAACCAGATGTTGGGTAAATTGGATTTACGCCTTTATTATTTCTACTCAAGCCAAGCGTATACGCTAAGTTTCTTGAAGAACCGTCACCGAAGGTAAACAATCCGGTGTTATAGTTGTTCAAATCATAATACTGAAAACTCACCGAACTTGAAAACACAAAGAAATCATCTGGAACAGTCAATCTTTTTGCAATACCAACAGATAGTGAAGTGATATTAAAACTCTTATCTGTATCTACGTTAGTTGATCTTCCTGAGTAAAGGAATTGTTTACTATGCGACAAGGAGCTTGAAAATTGAATTGGTTTTTTTCCACCGAGCCATGGCTCAGAAAACGATAAACTATAGGTTTGGAAAAACGAGCTCGCCTGTAAACGCAAGGCAACTTTTTGTCCATCACCCATTGGAAGCGGTTTATAGGCTTCTTTTTTAAACATATTTCTTGCGGAGAAATTATTGAAAGACAATCCTAAAGTTCCAATAAATCCACCACCACCATAACCTCCTTGGAGTTCAATTTGGCTTGATCCTTTTTCAACAACATTGTACTCAATATCAACTGTTCCGGCAGCAGGATCAACATTTTTGAATTTTGGGTCAATCGCCTCAGGGTCAAAGAATCCTAATTGTCCAATTTCTCTAATGGTTCTAACCAAATCTTCTTTGCTATATTTTTGACCCGGTTGTGTTCTTAATTCTCTATAAATTACTCTGTCGTTTGTTTTGTCATTACCGACAACCGTAATATTGTTAAAGTAAGCAATCGGACCTTCGGTAACTCTAATTTCAAAATCAATAGTATCGTTAGCTGTTTTTACTTCTACAGCGTTGATACTCGAAAATAAATAACCATTGTTTTGATATAAGTTGGTAAGGTCATCTCCGTCAGGTTTTGATTTATCGGCAATTCTTTTTTCCAGCAAAACACCATTGTATGTATCTCCTTTTTTGATTCCTATAACTCTTCCTAACATCTGATCAGAATAAACAGAATTTCCAAGGAATTTCATGTTTCCAAAATAATATTTTCTACCTTCTTCGACTTTTACATTGATTGCCAACTTCGATTTTTTGGCGTTTAAAAAAACAGAATCGGTTATAACGCGTGCATCTCTATATCCTTTTTCTTTATACTTATCAATTATAGTAGTTAAGTCTTCTTTGTATTTATCTTTTATATATTTTGATGCTTTGAAAATACGAATGGGATTGATTTGCTTCGTGTTTTTCATGGCTTTCCTAAGTTTGGCATCCGTAAACTTTTCATTGCCTTCAAAGTTTATCCTTGAAATTTTTAACTTATCACCTTTGTCAATATTGACAAGCATTTTAACATTGTTACCTTCGGTAGTATCTGGAATAGTCTTTATAAACACTTTGGTGTTAAAATAACCATCTTTTTTGTATTTGTTTTCGATGTAATTTTTAGTAGTCGTCATCAAATTTTCATTTACAATCTTTCCTTTTGTTAATGAATTGTCTTTGATAAGCTCTTCTACTTTTGATTTTTTAACACCTTGAATTTTTGCTTCACTAAGTTTAGGGAGTTCCACAATATCTAAATCTAACCAAATACTATCTACCTCCACTTTATTTACATAAAAGTCAATGTCGCTAAAAAGGCCTAGTTTCCCAAGCTTTTTTATGGCATTGCTTAATTCTTCTCCCGGAACTGTTAGCTGTTGACCTTTTTCTAAACCGGCAAATGTGACAACCGTTTGTTCATTGTAACTGATTTTACCATTTACTTTTACATTAGCTAAAATATATTTTTTGCCTTGGTCTAGGGGGATTTTTTCCTGGGCTTGTAATTGAAAAATAGTTCCAAATAATAAAATGAATAGGAATATTTTAGAATGGTTAATCTGCACTGAAATTTTATTTAATTTGTTCACTTGTTTTTCCGAATCTTCTTTCTCGTTTTTGATAACTAATAATGGCTGTATATAAATCATCTTCTTTAAAATCGGGCCATAAAATATCTGTAAAATAAAATTCCGCATAGGCTATTTGCCATAGCAAAAAATTACTAATACGGTGCTCGCCGCTGGTTCTAATCACTAAATCTACATCAGGTAAATTGTGCGTGTAAAGATGCTCATTTATAATTGATTCATCAATAGTGTCTGTAGAAATTATATTATTTTTAACTTTCTCACTTATTATTTTAACAACATTTAACAACTCTTCTCTAGAACCATAGCTTAATGCTAGTGTCAGGGTCATTCTTGTGTTATTCTTTGTCTTTTCGATGACTGATAAAAGCTCATTCTTCGCTTTTGTTGGAAGTAATTCAATGTTTCCGATACAGTTTAATCGGATGTTATTTTTTTCTAAAGTTGCCAATTCTTTTTGTAGTGAATTGACCAGTAACTTCATCAAGGTATCGACTTCTAACTTTGGCCGGTTCCAATTTTCTGTGGAAAAAGCATATAATGTTAGATTTTCAATTCCTAGTTTGGCGCAGGTTTCGACAGTAATCCGCACTGATTTTGTTCCTTTTTCGTGACCAAACGCCCTTAGCAAACCTTGTTGTTTCGCCCAACGCCCATTTCCATCCATAATTATGGCCAGATGTTTTGGTAAGTTGTCTTTATTGATGGTTTCTAATAAGCTCATTTTTTATTCTTTGCAATAACAAGGTTTTTCTCCAAAAGTATATGTAATCGTAAATCCAGTAAACACATACCAATCCTTACTATTTAAATTACCAAATTTTAAGTACTCTAAATTTTTATTTTTTGGCAAACTCCCATCTAAATTATCAGTGAAAGTATATCTTGCCCCAACTTCAAATCCTAAAACTATATTTTCAAATACATTACTTTTAACACCAATGATCATTGGCATTACGAACGTACCGGCTGTATAATCTTTCTTTGTTTCTCCATTAATAACATACAATTCATCGTAAGCAGTATATGTAATGCCAGTATATACATACGGAGTCACTTTTTTTGTCAACACTTCATGTAGGTTAAAATCAAAAAAATTGAATTCTAATCCTGCTGAAAACTCTTTTATTTCATTTTTGAATTTATAACCTCTTTCCACTCTTCCTTTAATATCCGAATCTAAATCATTTCCTGAGATAGTTGACTGCATGTAGGAAAATCTATAAGAATGTCTTGGACTTTTATTCCATTTATACAAAACCCCAATGGCTAATTTATTCGGAGAAACATAAGTGGTTTTACCCACATCACCTATGAAATTACTTCCACCTAAGAAAACACCAATTTCATGAATTTGTGCCGTCAAAACATTCTGGAAAATCAAACAAAAAAATAATACTAAAATCCTTATCATTAAATTGAAAATAGCGTGCAAATATAACAATTCTCAGTACTTATCTAACACGAATTTTATATTTCTGTTAAATTAAAAAAAGTGCTAATTATTATTAGTCTTGCAAAGGTTTCTATTCTAAAACGCAATTTTTAGAAATGTAGTATAAAGAGAGGTGCCTTTTTACTAATTTCTCTTGTCTTCTCCCCAAAGTAATTTGGTTCGAAGTGTTTTAAGAAATGTTTCTTCCGGAATTTCGACCATCTTAATTGTAAAGGGGGTTTTTTTAATTACCAATTCAGAATTATTACTGATAGAGGTAATTCTGGAATCTAGAGCAACCAAATATTCTTCTTCTCTTCCCGAAACTTTGAGTTTTATTTCGGTATCATCGGGAATTACAAGCGGTCTTGCGTTTAGATTGTGTGGAGCAATTGGTGTGATAACCAATCCTTTTACTTCTGGTGTTAAAATTGGACCGCCACAACTCAAGGAATAACCAGTAGAGCCTGTTGGTGTAGCAATAATTAGTCCATCAGCCCAATAAGAATTTAAATATTCTCCATTCAAAGAGGTTTCAATCGTAATCAAAGAGGTAGTTGCCTTGCGACTGATCGCTATTTCATTCATAGCAAAATTAGTGTCAATATCAGGACATTCAATACTCAACAGTGTTCTTTCAGAAAGAGTATATTTTTTTTCTAAAACAATCTGGAGAAATGACTCAATATTTTCTTTTTGAACTTTGGCTAAAAAACCTAGCCTTCCCGCATTGACGCCAAGAATTGGAATTCCAGAATCACGAACAAAAGTAGTCGCTCTTAAAATGGTCCCATCGCCACCAATGCTCATAAGAATGTCGAAACTACTGTCTAAATCTTTGTGTGAAGCGAACGTATTATACTGTCTTTCGAGAATTTTTTCTTCGTATAAAATCTTTAAAAAATTTTCCTCAATAACCAACTCGACATTATTTCTGTTGAAAAAAACAAAAATATCCTTAATGATTGGTCGTGTATCGTTTTGATAATATTGTCCAAAAATGGCAACTTTCATGTTGGGTTATATTTAGGTTTCAGATTTACAAGTTTTTTAATTTTAACTTCGCTATTCCAGCTTCTGACATTGATTTACATATTTAAATATTTATCCAAATATTCAGAACGTTCTTTTAAAGTATTCAAGTAGTTGTCTTCGTGATGTTCAGATACAATTTCATAATTATACCGGCGAAACGATTGAATGATTTCATTCATAGCGCCAAGCGTTGTTTTTATAGTCACCTGTATTTTTTCAGCATCGGCTTCCGAAACAAAAACGCCGAGCAGTTTACCATTATTACTTTCTACAATTTGGGTAATCTGACTCATCGAATAATCCGCAGTAGGTTTTTCAACTATTATAATTCCGCCGGTTTCTTTAAGAAAAGGAGTTTCATTTAAAAACTTAATGACATCGGTAATTTCATAATAACCAATATAGTTGTTAGCTTCATTCAAAATAGGAACAATATTCGAATTATTTCTGGCGAAAACTTCCAGAACATCTAACCAAATCATAGATTCACGAACAAAAAAACCTTCAAAAGAATATCTAAAATCAATGATTTTTTTCTCAGTTTCAAAGGTTTCAGCATCAACAGCAGATATACAACCTATATAAATTCCGTTATCCATAACAGGAAAATGAGAATACGCACTATCAGCAAAGAAATCCTGAATTTCTGCTACAGATTCTGTACTCGCAAATGGTTTAAAATCGTTATTGATATACTCAGAAAGGTGTCTCATATGTGCTATATCTTTTCGCGACTGCAAAATAATCAAATTTTGGGACATGATGACTTAGTTTTACTTTGTATTTTTGTTGGGATATATTAATGGCCACAGATTCACTGATTTTTTTATAATTAAGAGTAAAAGATAATCTGTGAATCTGTGACTAAAAATTAAAATGATGACAAAATTAAGCGTAAATATCAATAAAATAGCAACTTTGCGAAACGCTCGTGGCGGAAATGTTCCCGATTTATTGCAAGTTGCCAAAGACATTCAAAGATTTGGCGGACAAGGAATAACCATTCATCCAAGACCGGATGAAAGACATATTCGCTATCAGGATGCCCGCGATTTAAAACCAATCGTTTACACCGAATTCAATATTGAAGGCAATCCGCAGCACAATTTTATTGATTTGGTTTTGGAATGCAGACCCGAACAAGTTACTTTGGTTCCCGATGCTATTGGTGCGATTACTTCTTCTGCCGGCTGGGATACGGTTAAAAGCCAATCGTATCTAACGGAAGTAATTCAGGAATTTCAACGCAACGGAATCCGGACTTCGATTTTTGTTGATCCAATTCCAGAAATGATCGAAGCTGCAAAAAAAACAGGAACTGATAGAATCGAATTATATACTGAAGCATTTGCATATCAATTCGGCTTAGGAAACCAAAAAGCTATTGAACCTTATACAAAAGCAGCAATTTTATGTAACGAACTAAGTTTAGGAATAAATGCTGGTCACGATTTGAGTTTGGATAATATCAAATTTTTCAAAGATAATATTCCGGGATTACTGGAAGTTTCTATTGGGCACGCCTTAATTTCAGAAGCGTTATATCTTGGTTTGGACAATGTCGTTAATATGTATTTAAATAAATTAAAATAAATCCTAAATCCTTATTCCCGCCCGAGCGATAGCGAACTGGCGAAGCAAATCCTAAATCAAAATGTTATTACATTCTCGTATCGAAGGCAATGGCCATCCGCTAATTATAATTCACGGATTCCTTGGAATGTCAGACAATTGGAAATCGTTTGGATCACTCTATACTAACGAAGGTTTTCAGGTGCACATGATAGACTTAAGAAACCACGGAAAGAGTTTTCAGTCCGATGATTTTAATTATAGTGTGATGACTATTGATTTATTTGAATATTGCCAACATCATGATTTTACTACCATTTCAATTATCGGACATTCTATGGGTGGAAAAGTAGCGATGCTCTTTGCAACCACTTATCCTGAAATGGTCGAGAAATTAATCGTTGCCGATATCGGTCCGAAATATTACGCGCCACATCATGATGATATAATTGCCGGATTGAACGCCGTTGATTTTTCTACAAAGCCTGACAGAACACAAGTTGAAGAAATTCTATATCCGTTTATTCCTGATTTTGGCACACGTCAGTTTTTGATGAAGAACCTCTATTGGGTTGAACCCGGACAATTAGCTTTCCGATTTAATTTACCGGTTTTTAATGCCAAAATCGAAGTTATTGGCGAAGCTTTACCACAAGGAAAACACTTTGACAAACCAACGCTGTTTATTCGTGGCGGAAATTCAAAATACATTTTAGATACTGATTTACCCGAAATAAAAATACATTTTCCTAATTTTGAACTTGCTACAATTCCAAACGTTGGTCATTGGCTTCATGCCGAAAATCCGAAACTGTTTTTTGAGGAAACGGCAAGGTTTTTGAGAGACGGGAAATCTTAAAATTAAAACTATGAAACTACTATTTAGAATACTTATCACAGCCATTTTAGTATTGGTTATTGCAAAAGTTATGAAAGGAGTTGTCGTTGACGAATTCACCACAGCCCTTACAGTTGCTGTCGTTTTAGGCTTACTTAACTTTTTTGTAAAGCCTATTTTAGTATTATTTACTTTGCCCATAACAGTAATTACTTTAGGATTGTTTTTATTGTTTATCAATACCGGTATGATATTACTCTGCGACCATTTCGTTGACGGATTTAATATCAGTTCTTTTTGGACAGCCATGTTATTTAGCATCATTTTATCGCTTTCACAATCGCTGGTATATCAAATCACAGGTGATGCTAAAAAATAGCGTCTAAATCAATAAAATAAAAACTTGGTTGGGTTGCAGAAATGTTTTAATTTTGCAACCCAATTTTAGTATCGATAAAAAATGAATATTACAAGAAATAATGTAGACGCATTAAACGCTCTAGTTACTGTAGAAGTATCAAAATCGGATTATGCAGAAAAAGTAAATAAAGTTTTGGCAGATTATCGTAAAAACGCGGCAATTTCTGGTTTCAGAAAAGGAACTGTGCCAATGAGTCTAATCCAAAAACAATATGGAAAAGCTATTTTATTAGAAGAAGTAAACAAGTTGCTGCAAGACAATTTGAATAGATATTTGGCTCAGGAAAAACTAGATATTCTGGGAAATCCACTTCCAAAAGTAAACGAAGAATTCAGCTGGGATTTGGAAGATTATAAATTCGAATTCGAGCTAGGTTTGGCGCCAGAATTCAAAGTAGATTTAGCAGCTAAAAATAATTTAGTTCAATACAAAATTGTCGCCGACGATAAAATGTTAAACGACCAGATTGCAAGAATCCAAAAACAATACGGAAAACTAATCGCAAAAGAAATCGTTGAAGAAGGAAATGATGTTTCCGGAATTTTCGCCAACGCAGAAAAGGGAATCAACAATAGAACTACTTTATCATTAGATACTTTTGCTGAAAAGAAAACAGCGAAAAGTTTTATTGGAAAAAAAGTTGGTGATGTTGTAACACTTAAAACTAAAGGTTTATTCGATGACGATCACAAACTAATGGACGTTTTGGCAATTGGTCATGATGACGTTCACGGCATGGACGTTGACGTAACTTTCACTATTGATGAAGTTGTTGGTCATGAATTAGCAACTTTAGACCAGGAATTATTTGATAAATTATTCGGGCCAAAAGAAATCACATCAGTGACTGAGCTGAAAGCGAAAATAAAAGAAGATGCCGAACAACAATTTAAACAACAAGCCGATCAAAAATTCTTAAACGACGTTACAGAGTCTTTAATCGCAACGACTAAATTCGATTTACCAGCTGCTTTCCTAAAAAGATGGATACAAACTGCAGGTGAAAACCCAATGTCAGCCGAAGATGCAGAAGTAGAATATACAAAATCTGAAAACGGTTTACGTTACCAACTAATCGAAGGTAAAGTAATGGCTGAAAATAATTTGCAAATCACTTTTGAAGATTTGAAAGACTACACTACCAATGTTATCAAAAAACAAATGGCACAATTTGGGCAAATGAATCCAACCGATGAGGATGTTCAAGGAATCGTGGCTCGTGTTATGTCAAACCAGGATGAAGTAAAACGCCTATCAGAGCAAGTTATGAGCGAAAAAATGCTGAACTTGTTTAAAGACAAAGTAAAAGCAAAATCAAAAGAGGTATCTTATGATGATTTCATTAAAGCTATGTATGGCGAATTAAAACACTAAAATTATCTAATTATTATTATATTTGAGCGTCAAAGTAATTTGGCGCTTTTTTTTATTCTGAACTTGTTTACTGCGTCAGTTCGCTGCGCTCGGGTCAGAATCTTTAAGAGCTATTTCCCGCTGTACGCTATATCTTTTTATTGTTTGTCACCCTGAGCGCAGTCGAAGGGGTTTTCTTCAAACAATAAAAAGGATGCCGCTTCCATCGGGGCTAGGATTTAAGTTAGAGCGACACATTGTCACCTTAAAAACAAGGCACGAACTTTGACTAAAGCATAACAATTAAAACTAATTTTTGACTCAAACCCGGGGCGCAGTAGAACCTTATGGAGCGCAGCGGAATAAATTCTTAACTCATAACTTATAACTAGTAAAATGGACTACGGAAAAGACCCGAGAGCTACGCTCGAAATGGCGAAGCAATTTAAAAAATTTGCTACTAAAAAACATGGCGTAAACAGTTTATATTACGATAAAATCGTTGGTAGCATGACGCCTTATATTATTGAAGAACGCCAAATGAATGTGTCACAACTTGACGTTTTCTCACGTTTGATGATGGACAGAATCATCTTCATGGGAACGGGAGTCGACGATTATATGGCCAACATTATCCAAGCGCAATTGTTGTTTTTGGAAAGTGTTGATGCTTCAAAAGACATCCAAATCTATATCAATTCTCCAGGTGGAAGTGTTTATGCTGGACTTGGAATTTATGACACCATGCAATACATCAAACCAGATGTAGCAACAATTTGTACCGGAATGGCAGCTTCAATGGGCGCTGTTTTATTATGCGCAGGTGCAGCCGGTAAACGTTCGGCATTGCCACATTCAAGAGTGATGATTCACCAACCTTCTGGCGGCGCCTCTGGTGTTGCAACCGATATGGAAATCAACTTAAAAGAAATGTTGAAACTAAAAGATGAATTGTACCAAATAATCTCTCATCATTCCGGGCAAACATTTGATAAAGTTCACAAAGATTCAGAACGCGATTATTGGATGATTGCTGATGAAGCTAAAGAATACGGAATGATTGATGAAGTGTTAAGAAGATAAATGTGTCGAAAGTCGAAGGTCAAATGTCGAAAGACTTTATGACTTATGACTTTATGACTTTAGACCAAAAAAATGGCAAAACAAGTTTTAGAATGTTCTTTTTGCGGAAGAAAAAAACCGGAAACCAATTTATTGATTGCCGGAATAAATGCGCACGTTTGCGATCGATGTATTGAACAAGCTCACGGAATAGTGTTAGAAGAATTAAAATCAGGCGGAAATACTTTGAAATCAAGTTCTGATTTGATATTGAAAAAACCAAAAGAAATTAGAGCGTTTTTAGACCAATACGTTATTGGGCAAGACCAAACTAAAAAAGTAATGTCGGTTGCGGTTTATAATCACTATAAAAGATTGATGCAATTACAACACGAAGAAGATGTTGAA
>CALQCV020000047.1 GCA_943329165.2 Candidatus Nitrotoga sp. CP45
CCTTTCTAATTCACCTAAAAAAGACGCAATCGGAAGGGCGATGCCCATTGCCAAACACGATTGGGTAGTTACGACTGATGCCGATTGTATTGTGAATAAAAATTGGTTGCTGACATTTGACAGTTACATCCAAACCAATTCCGTAGTTTCGAGACCTGAAATGATTGTCGGAGCCGTAATGTACAAAGCTAAAAACAACTGGTTTCATCATTTTCAACAGTTAGATTTGATGAGTTTGCAAGGCGTAACCATGGGAAGTTTTGGCATTAGAAAACCCTTTATGTGCAATGGAGCTAACTTTGCTTACACCAAAAAATTCTTTGCTGAAATTGGAGGTTTTGGAGGAATTAGTGACACAGTAAGTGGCGATGATGTATTCTTATTGCAAAAAGCGGTAATTGCTAATCCCAACAAAGTTCATTATCTAAAAAACACGGATTCGATTGTGGAAACCAAACCCGAAAACGATTTGTTCAAGCTTTTTATGCAGCGTGTTCGTTGGGCAGGGAAGTCGACCGGTTATAAAAGTAGTTATGCTAGGTTTTTGGCGGTTACAGTCCTTCTGATGAATTTAACTTTAACTTTTGCCTTTTGCCTTTTGCCTTTTGCCTTTTTAAACTGGAGAGTGTTACTAAGTGTGTTTTTGACAAAATATATAGTTGATTATTTTTTGCTTTTCAAATCGAACTCCTATTTAAGAAAAGGGAAGTTTTTTGTGCCAATTGCTAGTAGTTTTATTTATCCTTTCTTTTCGAGTTTGGTTGGAATTTATTCGTTGTTTGGTAGCTTTACCTGGAAAGGAAGAAAATTTTCCAACTAGCCCGGATTGAAACGGTATCCTTTTTCTTTTTTCAGAAAAAGATATAGTGGAAAGCCGGAAACAGCTACTAAAATTTACTCTGATTTAATAATAACCGGAAGCACAAATTGTGTTTTTACCGGAATTCCTCTTTTAATAGCGGGTTTAACTTTTGGAAAATCAACTAATCGAACGCGAAGAATGCTGTCAATTTTTATGGTGTCGTAGGCTACGGAATCTTTTGGAAATTGTGGTTCAAATTCCATATTTGAATTAGGGAAAACAGTTACTTTCACTGCAATAGTATCCAGTTTTGGAAATAAGGTCGAAAGAGTATCAACCGCCAATTTATGTTGAATGGTAGCTGTTAAAAATTCGAAAAAACATTGCTTGCGCTGATTCGAATCCGTGAGTTTTTCACAATCGGTCACTGATGGATATTCATCCACTTCATTCCAATTGATTTCTTTTATTTGTTTGTCCAACAACTCTTTTTCATTCGGCACTTTCTTTTCAAAGTATTGGCACGATTGAAAAAGTATCAGCACTAGTATTGGTAAAAGTTTTTTCAATTTTTACTTTTTGGAATTTAAATAATCAGAATGACTTTTAACAAACCATTCATTTTTGGTGCGCTGCGCGTCTTCTTTTTGATCTTTATACAATTGCCCTAGCTTTTCAGAATAGATCGCAATTTTGATTGTATAGGTATAAAACTCTTCCTTACTAAGCGTCAACGATGCGTCTTTCTGTTTTTTAAAGAATTCGAAAAACAAAGCGTCAAAATCGTTCTTATCATAAGATTGTACTTCTTTTTTATACTTTTTGTAGAATGCTTCTTTAATCGAAATATCCGGGTCATTGGCTACTTTCTCCTGCGCAACAACATTGTTTGTCACAACAAAAAGCAAAAAAGTAAAAAGGATGGTTTGAATAATTTTCTTCATCTGCTCAAAAGTAGTAAAAAAAATGAAAGTTCCTAAAATCAAAAAAGCCATCCCTAGATTCTGAAATGAATTCAGAATAAATGGAAAGCTTTTCATTGGTCTAACTACTAAACCGAGCTACGAGTTACAAAGTCGTAGCAAACAACACAACTAATTTTGAATGACTCACTTAATTTTGTGAATGCATTTCATTTGCTTTATTGGTAGCCTAAATACAATCTCGGAAGATTATATTTTTGGGCAAAAAAGCACTTTGTTTCCAAAGCGCTTTTCCCAATTTCGCGGTCTGGACGGGACTCGAACCCGCGACCCCATGCGTGACAGGCATGTATTCTAACCAACTGAACTACCAAACCTCTGCGTTATTGCCTCACCGAGCTTTTACTTGCTGTAAGTGTTCGGCGATCTTGCGATTGCGGTTGCAAATATACAATCGTTTTTCAAATCTGCAACTATTTTTTTGAAAAATAAAATGTATAAAACCGATTCTAACCAAACTGCTGCTTTTCAACCAAATAAGTAGTCAAAATCTTTTCGAAACTTTCATCTACAGCCACCGGAACATACTTAATACTGTTTTGAGCACAAGTCATAGCTAGCGTTTTGAAATAATCATTCACCTTTTCTTCATAAGCATCTTTGACCGTATCGGCAAAAATATTAATGGTTTCTCCTGTCTCTAAATCGATAAACTTTCGCGGAGAATTATCAAAATTGAAACTAATCTCCGTTTTTTTATCGATAACATGAAAAACGACTACTTTGTGTTTGTTGTGTTTCAAATGTTGTAACGCATTAAAAATCGCCTCATTTTTTCCTGTTTGAAACATATCAGTAAACAAAATAATCATAGAACGGCGATGGATTTTTTCGGCAATTTGATGCAAGAACGTAACCGTATCGGTGCTTTTTGAAACTTTAGGTTTTTCTAAAAGTCCTTCTAGTTTATTTAGTATCATGCGATGGTGACGATCGCTTCCTTTTTCGGGTGCGTAATATTCATAAGTTTCAGAATAGACACTCAGACCAACGGCATCCCGCTGTTTTTTTAATAAACTCATTAAAACTGCCGAAGCGAAAACCGAAAAGCCAATTTTGTTGTGATAAAAAGCTTCGTCGTTTTTCAGCTTTGGATAATGCATTGACGAAGAATTGTCAATAATCAGATGACAACGAAGATTGGTTTCTTCTTCATATTTTTTGGTATATAACCTATCTGTTTTGGCAAATAATTTCCAATCGATATGTTTGGTACTTTCGCCTGAATTGTAGACTTTATGTTCGGCAAATTCGGCAGAAAAACCATGAAACGGGCTTTTGTGCATTCCGGAAATAAAGCCTTCCACTACTTGATTGGCAAGCAATTCAAGATGTTTAAAACCGGAAACGAGTTCTTTTTGTTCTTCGATCTTCATAGCTCAAATATAGGGATTTGAAAATTTGAAAATTTGAAAATTTGAAAATATTTATCCTAAAAACAAAATCGTGAGTTTTAGCCCCGATAGTAGTGGAAATCCTTTTTGCTTTAACAAAAGTCCTTCGACTGCGCTCAGGGTGACAAAGCAAAAAGATTGCAACGGAAAGCGGGTGGAGATTTCCTAAAAACAGCTAAACGCGTGCTCCTAAAATAAAAAAAGCCCAACATTCGTCGAGCTTTAAAGTATTGATTAATTATTGATTACAAAAGTGCATCAATAGCATCTGTATACGTTTTCTTTGGAGCAACGCCAACTTGACGTCCAACTACTTCTCCGTTTTGGAAAACTAAAACGGTCGGAATGTTACGTACTCCATATTTTGCAGCAAATTCTTGATTAGCATCAACATCTACTTTTCCAACTGTTGCTTTTCCTTCATACTCTGTTGCGATTTCGTCGATAACCGGTCCAACCATTCTACATGGTCCACACCAAGCTGCCCAAAAATCAACCACTACCGGTTTACTTGATTTTAATACTACTTCATCAAAAGTAGCATCTGTTATTGCTAAAGCCATATTTTATATTTTTAAATTATAGTATTAATTTAATAGCAAAATTAGACATTTTATTTCAGTTTGTCATGATAAAAAATCAGTTTTGGCTATAAAATCATTGTCTGAACTGATACTTAGTTCAGGCTGAATCTGACTTTCATTTTCTCCAATTCGATTAACAATTCTTTGGATATTTTGATTTTCAATTTTCTGCTTGGCAATGAAACTTTGGTCATGATTTTAATTTCTTCTTCAATAACCGGAATTTCAATCTCAATTTCATCCAGATTTTCCGGTTCAAAATTTTCATCATCAACCGCGATAATTTTCGGAACGAGCTCGGGAATTATTTTCGCTATATCAAATTCTACGATTTCAAAAGTTACGGTATTATCTCCTTTATTTGATTGGAAAACATCATTTAATTGCTCAATAGCATTTTTGTGCAAATCATTAATGTCCATTTGAATACTGAGCTTTTTGGCAAACTGCGGCAAAACATCCTGCAATTGTTTTACATCTGTAAATTGTATTCTTGGATCTGATTTTTTTCCAGTTTCCCGATTTACCCAGCCTTCTTTGATCATTACTTTGAAATAAATGAATTGGTTGTTTACCAAAAAATGTCGGTACTTCAAATAATCTTCGTCAAAAATCCGGAACTCGTGACTCTCATCATAACCTTCTAACGTGAACATTGCCCAATCTTTTCCGTTTTTGGCTGTTCTGTATTGAACATTTGTCACAATTCCGGCAAAAGTTAGTGTCTTGCCAATATAATTTAAGAGATTTTTTAAATTTTCAAGTTTGCTGTTACAGAAATATTTCATTTCAAAACGGTAATCATCCAACGGATGGCCCGAAATATAAATCCCCACTACTTCTTTCTCTTTGGCTAATTTTTCTATAGTGCTCCATTCTTCGCATGGCGGAACAATTGGCTCGGCAATTTGAACATCACTACTTTCCCCAAACAAACTTACCTGCGACGAATTTTCATTTTCCTGAAATTTAGAACCATAGCGAACCGCTTTTTCCAAAAACGTAATTCCTTCTCCTTCAATATGGAAATATTGTGCGCGATGTGTGTTTTGAAAACAATCAAATCCACCGGCAAGCGCCAAACTTTCAAATGCTTTTTTATTGGCGGCTCGCAAATCAATTTTTTTGGCTAAATCAAATATTGATTTATAGGTTTCGCCTTTTCTGTTTTGAACAATGGTATCTACAGCATTGGCTCCAACACCTTTAACGGCACCTATTCCGAAACGAACAGCATAGTTATCATTCACCGTAAATTTATAAAACGACTCGTTTACATCCGGACCAAGAACCTGTAAACCCATACGCTTGCATTCTTCCATAAAGAATGAAATTTGCTTGATGTCACTCATGTTATTAGATAAAACTGCCGCCATATATTCGGCAGGATAATTGGCTTTTAAATAGGCCGTTTGATACGCAATCCAGGCATAGCAAGTTGAGTGCGATTTGTTGAAAGCATATTCAGCGAAGGCTTCCCAGTCTTTCCAAATTTTTTCTAATTTATCGGCGGAATGCCCTTTTGCTTCTGCTTGAGAGATAAATTTTGGTTTCATTTTATCCAAAACATCTTTCTGTTTTTTCCCCATTGCTTTACGCAAAACATCCGCATCCCCTTTTGAGAAATCGGCTAACTTTTGCGACAAAAGCATTACTTGCTCTTGATAAACGGTAATTCCGTAGGTTTCTTTGAGCAATTCTTCGCAGGCTTCTATATCATAAGTGATTTTTTCTTCGCCATTTTTACGTTTGATAAAACTCGGAATATAAGCAATAGGCCCAGGGCGATACAGCGCATTCATCGCAATCAAATCTCCAAAAACGGTTGGCTTTAATTCCTTCATGTATTTCTGCATTCCGGCACTTTCATACTGAAAAATCCCAACTGTTTCTCCGCGTTGAAAAAGCTCGTAGGTCTTTATATCATCAATCGGGAATTCATCCGGATTTAGGTCTTTTCCTGATCTGTATTTTACCAGTTTAACGGTATCTTTTATCAACGTTAGGGTTTTTAATCCTAAGAAATCCATCTTTAATAATCCGGCGCTTTCAACTACTGAGTTATCAAATTGGGTAACATACAAATCAGAATCTTTGGCAGTCGCAACAGGCACAAAATTGGTAATATCACTTGGCGTTATGATAACACCACAAGCGTGGATTCCGGTGTTTCTTAAATTTCCTTCCAAGAATTTTGCCTGATTTATAGTTTCAGAACACAAATTCCCAACTTTAGAAAGTGAAATTAATTCTTTCACTCTGTCAAATTCTTCGGGACGTAATGCTTTTTTGATTATCGCTTCGTCTTCTGATAAAAGTCGAGCTAAATTCCATTTGGATGGCATTAATCCCGGAATTAATTTCGCTACTTTATCGGCTTCAAAGAGCGGTAAATCCATGACTCTGGCCGTATCACGAATACTGGATTTGGTTGCCATTGTTCCGTACGTAATGATTTGCGCAACTTGTTTGGAACCATATTTTTGAATTACATAATCCATTACTTTACTTCGTCCTTCGTCATCAAAATCGATATCAATATCGGGAAGTGAAACCCTGTCCGGATTTAGGAAACGCTCAAAAAGCAAATTGTATAGTAAAGGATCTATATTGGTAATTCCAAGACAATAAGCTACTACAGAACCTGCAGCAGAACCACGTCCCGGGCCCACAGAAACATCCATCCTTCTCGCTTCAGCAATGAAATCCTGAACGATTAAGAAATATCCGGGATAACCCGAATTTTCTATCGTTAACAATTCAAAATCGATACGTTCTTTTATATCCGGAGTAATTTCAGTGTATCTTCTTATCGCACCTTCATACGTTAAATGATGGAGGTATTTATTTTCACCACGTTTACCTTTATCGGCTTCATCTTCTGGTACTAAAAACTCAGATGGAATGTCAAATTTTGGTAACAATACTTCGCGAGACAAATCATAGATTTCAATTTTATTGACGATTTCTTCCGTATTAGTAATCGCTTCGGGCAAATCATGAAAGAGTTTTTTCATGGCTTCAGCTGATTTGAAATAATATTCCTGATTATTCAATCCGTAGCGATAACCACGTCCGCGACCAATAGGTGTTGATTGTTTTTCGCCGTCGCGAACGCACAATAAAATATCGTGAGCATTCGCATCTTCTTTATCGATATAGAAAACATTATTGGTTGCAACGGTTTTTATTTGGTGTTTTTTTGATAATGAAATCAATGAGGTATTTACCCGATTTTCATCTTCCTGATTATGGCGCATTAATTCCAAATAGAAATCAGCTCCAAATTCTTTTTTCCACCAAAGCATGGCTTCTTCCGCTTGGTTTTCACCAATATTTAAAATTTTACTTGGAATTTCACCGTATAAATTTCCGGACAACACAATGATATCTTCTTTGTATTGCTGAATGGCCTTTCTATCGATTCTTGGCACATAATAAAATCCTTCGGTGTAAGCAATGGAAGATAATTTTGCCAAATTGTGATACCCTTTTTTGGTTTTGGCCAAGAAAACAATTTGGTAACCGTTATCTTTTCGGGATTTATCTTTTAAATCATCACAAACGTAAAACTCGCAGCCTACAATAGGTTTGATAATAGTTTCTGTTTGCACTTCTCCGTTTTCTTCGGCTTGTTTGTTTTTGGCTTGAGCCGATTTATTATGGTATAAAATATCGCGAACAAAATGAAAGGCGCCCATCAAATTAGCATGATCCGTCATAGCAACCGCAGGCATTTTATTTTCAACAGCCGCTTTTACCAAATCGGCAACGCTAATTGTGGATTGTAATACAGAAAATTGTGTGTGATTATGCAAATGAACAAAATCAACTTCGGACAAAGTATGATGAACTAGTTTCTCTTCTTGAGTTGGCGTTGCAACCTCTTCTTGCTGACGAAATTGTCTACGAATTTCTTCAGAAGCTTGTTTCAAGTTGATATGTTTCAACCCAATAAGTTGAATTTCCTGCGGATTTTTTTTATGAAATCTGTCAAAATAATCTGCTGGAACGTCTAATTCTTCTTTGCTAAAAACTTGTCTGTTGATTAATTCTAAAAAGCAACGTGTAGTAGCTTCAACATCGGCAGTAGCATTGTGCGCTTCAGAAAACGGAACTCCAAAAAGATATTGATGCAACTCGGTTAAGGTTGGCAATTTGAATCTTCCACCACGACCACCAGGCAATTTTAAAAGTGATGCCGTAACTTCGGTACAAGTGTCCAAAACGGGCATCGAACTCATAGGAGATTGCATTTCACTTCGGTAAAATTCACAACCCATTATGTTGACATCAAAGCCAATATTTTGTCCAACAATAAATTTTGATTTTGATAACGCAGTATTGAATTTTTCTAAAACCTCTTTTAATTCTATTCCTTGCGCTTCGGCTAATTCGGTTGAAATACCGTGAATTCTTTCGGCATCAAAAGGGATATTGAATCCTTGAGGCTTTACCAAATAATCCTGATGTTCCATAAGATTTCCGAACTCATCGTGCAACTGCCAAGCAATCTGAATACATCGTGGCCAATTGTCAGTATCTGTAATTGGCGCCGACCAATTTCTTGGCAAACCAGTTGTTTCGGTATCGAAAATTAAATACATGCAAGCAAGGGATTAGGCAAAAGGCATTAGCCAAAAGCTATTGTTATGATAAAAACAAAAATACATTTTAGCCTTCAGAAAACGAATTTTAGTTATCAACAAAAAATAAAAAAGCCACCTCAATCGAGATGGCTTTCCTAATTATTTTAGTGTGTAAACTAGTATCTTCCTCTGTCTCCACCACCACCGCGAGAATTTCCACCACCACCATAACCACCACCTGAACGGTTGTTATTAAATGATTTTCTTTCTCCTTCCGGTTTTGGTTCTGATTTATTAACTACGATAGTACGTCCTTCTACTGTTGCTCCGTTTAATTCGTCGATAGCTTTTTGAGCTTCTTCATCATTAGACATTTCAACAAAACCAAATCCTTTACTTCTTCCAGTAAATTTATCAGTAATAATTTTAACAGAATCAACTGCTCCATAAGCCTCAAAAGACTCTCTTAAATCTGCTTCGTCAATACTGAACGGAAGACTTCCAACAAAAATATTCATATTATTTATTTAAAATTCGAAAACAAAAGTAGTTTAAAAAAAGTGTAAATCGTTATTAATTTGGACTTTATTATTTAATTAACAAAAAAAAATATCCTTAGATGCCTTTTTTTATTTTTTATTTAGAATTATTTTTATGGCAAAATCGGTATTTTATAGAATTCCCCATACTGGAAATTCAGTATTGGGTTGTCAAAAGGACTCCCGTTTGAATTGGCTGCATTAAATTTGAATTTACCTGAAACAGTAAAATTCACCTGGTCATATTCTGTGATACTAATTTCACCATTACTGTTTTGAACATTCGTAACGCTAATTGTACAATCAACATTTCCGCCGGCAACAGTAACTAAATCCCCTGCTAAATAGCCACTGCCGCGTGAAGAAACCGTTACAGAAGTAACAACTCCTGAAGCGTTGACAACAGTATTAACTTTTAGTCCGCTTCCTAATCCTCCAGTTGTAGCTACAGAAGTTCCGCTGCTGTAACCCGTTCCGCCATCTACCAAACTTATACTTCCCGTGGGACCTGCAACTGCAATGGTAGCGTACTCTAATTCTACATCATTAAAACTAGAAAAATAGGTTGCCGAATTATTACTATTTGTAGTGCCTAAAATATAGGTCCCAACATTAGCACTGCTCGTGTTCAAAGTAACTACTTCATCTGCTGTGGATGCTTCGATCCTTAATTTCGATCCGTCAATATAAGCTCTTGCTTCATTGGCTCTCCAAAAAACATTATCTTTTAACCCTTGAAAACCAGGATTATTAAACTTCACATCTTCTTGACAAGAAGAAAAAGCCGCAGCAACAATAAATAGGGACAAAAATCTTTTCATTTTTCAAAGTATTTCTCCACAAAAATAACGTTTTAAAGTAAAAACGCTAAATAAATTCCAAAAAAATAATGTTAAAGTGCGAGGTGGAAGCTACTTATTATACAAAAAGATTCTATTCGATTAGTTTGTTTTCAAAAAAAAGCTATATTTGCACCCTTAAAAATAACGAGGTCGTGTACCTCAAATTAATCAAAAAGATTATGTCAGTAAAAATTAGATTACAAAGACACGGTAAAAAACAAAAACCTTTTTACTGGATCGTAGCAGCTGATGCTAGGTCAAAAAGAGATGGTAGATACCTTGAGAAATTAGGAACTTACAATCCAAACACCAATCCTGCAACAATTGATTTAAACCTTGACCAAGCAGTTCAATGGTTACACAATGGAGCACAACCAACAGATACTGCAAGGGCTATCCTTTCATACAAAGGGGCTTTGATGAAACATCACCTTGATGGCGGGGTTCGTAAAGGAGCTTTAACACAAGAGCAAGCTGATGCAAAATTGGCTACATGGTTAGAAGAAAAAGCCGGAAAAGTAGACACTAAAAAAGAAGGTTTATCAAAAGCACAAGAAGCTGCTAAAGCAAAAGCTTTAAAAGCTGAAAAAGTTGCTAATGACAAACGTGCTGCTGCCGCTGTTGAAGCTGCAAAAGTAGTTGAAGAAGAGGTTGCTGAAGATACTGCGGTTGAGGCTGTAGCTGATGAAGCTCCAGAAGTTGCTACTGAAGTAGCTCCAGAAGAAGTTGTTGCTGAAGAAGCTCCAGCTGCTGAGGAAGCTCCAGCTACTGAAGAAACAATTGCTGAAGTTGCTGTCGAAGAAGCACCAGAA
>CALQCV020000048.1 GCA_943329165.2 Candidatus Nitrotoga sp. CP45
AATAAATTCGTTGTAAGTTTGGAAGATGGGAGATGGAAGATGGATGTGCGAATAATGTAGTAAGGCCTTCTTTTGAAAACAATTCTAAAATCACTTCTATACCCAAATCCATCTGAAAGGCAGTAATTTCCTTGGTATTTAGAAAACCTTTTATATAAGCCGTTGCCGGATAAGGCGTATTGAGCTGCGTAAACGGTGGCGTGATTAAGAGAATGTCTTTCATTTATGTTAGATAACAAACAAAAGTACGTTATTTCTCTTCCTTTTTTCTGGCAGCAATAAAATCATTTAATTTTTTGCCATACATTGATTTCGAAACTTTTGGTGTCATCGATTTTTGAATGGTATCCATATACTTTAAATTAATATCGTAAATCTCAGCCAAAGCGACATAAGGCGCCACTTCATAATCGGCGTGGTTTACAGCAAAATTGGTAGTATAAAGATATTTTCTTTTTAAAACTCCCTTTTGTAGTTCTTCTATTTTATTGACTTCAGCCATCTTTTTGGCTTTTATCGCCTTGAATTTCTTTTCAATCAAATCTAAATCCTGGTCAACAAATCTCGACACCACTTTTTGGTATTCATCATAAAGTTCCTGATTTTTAGAACCTGAAATTTTCACATCGGCCGTAAAAAAATCTAATGAAGTTTCTAAATTCATCTTCCCTTTTTCAGCAAAGAATGGAATGTTGTTGTCTAACGAATTGGTTACGCCTCGGTCTAAAAACAAATACAGCATTTCTGGTGATTGCAAATCAAACTCGCTGGTGAAATGAGAATCACCATCAATTTTTATGGTATCAATAGCCACAAGAATGGTGTCTTGTATTCGTTGAATGTATAATGTGCCGCTTTTTAATCCTTTAATATTACCGGTTAACAAAAAGTTTTTAGTAGATTTCTTTTCCGTGCAGCACACCAAAAGCAAGATTGAAAATAGAGCGAGAATTGATTTACGCATTGTTGAATTTTTTTTGGCAATAATACTAAAAAAATCCTCAATCTGATTAACAAATTGAGGATTTGAAGCTGCTTCTCGATACATTCAAAATCAAAGTTTTTGAAAACTCGAAGTGACTAGGAATTTTATCCTTTTAACCAATATTTATTTAACGCCTTTTTTGATTCGTCTGTAAATTTATATCCTTCCTCTTCATCATAATCCAATTTTACTTTTCCGTTAATGGATTGTTCTACACCATCTCTTTTTATTTTTATACTAATAGCATCACCATCTTTCCAATTTTGACTTTCGATAATCATGTCATAAATGTTATCAAGATTGTATGGTTTGTCATTAATTGAAACAATAATATCGTCACCTTTTAAGCTCAGACCTGTCATGAAATTATTCAATTTTGTACTTGGAATTACAATAATTTCTTTTGATGTTGGGTTAACCGTTATATAAGGCGTTGCTTGATCTTTCAAAAAAGGATTCACTGGCACCAGCACTTTAGATTTGGTGACTCCCATTTTAGCAAAATAATCAGCATAAGGAATTGGCGTTTTCCCAGCTACATGAGTATTTAAAAACGCACCTACTTCAGGATACGTCAATTTGGTTATTTTACCAAAAAGTTCTTCATCATCAAAAGCTTTATTTACTCCATACAGATTTGATAAATCTCTCATAAGACTTAAAATTCCTTTTTGACCATCGCTTTTTTCACGAATAATAATATCAATACACATCCCAATTAAAGCTCCTTTTTCATATACATTTAAGTATTGGTCTTTATACGGTTCAACCAAAACATTAGCGCTCATTTCAGTAAACGACATGGTATCATCTAAAGACGATGCGTTGTTTATTTTACCCGTCATTCTTTCGTAAAACTCATCAGGTGTAATTAAACCTTGATTTACCTGAAATAAATTAGCAAAATATTCAGTTACGCCCTCATACATCCACAAATGTTTTGACATTTTAGGATTACTATAATCAAAATATTGAATTTCTTTAGAGTGAATACACAAAGGAGTTACGGTATGAAAAAACTCGTGTGAAACGACATCCTTTAATTGTTCTCCTAATTCCTCTTTGTCCATTATTTCAGGAAAAACTACAGTAGTTGATGTATGATGTTCTAATGCTCCAAAACCCATTGCATCTTTCTTCCCTATCTCTGATAAATATAATAAAACAGTATAGCGTTTATTAGTATTGATTGAACCCAAAAAAGCTTTTTGAGCACGCATTGTTTTTTCTAAATCGGGCAATAATTCCTTTGCCGAATGTGTTCCATTTGGAGAATATACGCTAAAAACAATCTCCATTCCGTCCACAGTGAACGTTTCAATATCCGCTTTAGAATACATAATTGGATTATCGGTCAAATCAAAATAACGACTTGCCATAAAGGTATCTTCGGTATCGCTTTTATTGGTGTCAATTAAAGAAGTAGCACCTTGAAGAGCTGCCGGATGAAGGATTGTAAGTTTGTATGGAATTTCAGTTAATTGTGTTTTATCCTCAAAATAACCCACAAACCCATGAATGTTTACCATAAAATTTTTACCTTCAATAATATTTGTCCCAGCAGGTGAGAATATATCCTCTTTTCCAAAACCTTTCCCTGATTCAGTATCATATGTATCATTTACATAATAAGTCACTTTTGATAACGATTTAGCATTGGGAATTTTCCATGAATTTTCATCAGTTTTTGTGGTTGCTAATTGTTTTCCGCTTTTATCAAATGCCTTGAAATCAGCAATTAGTTTTCCGTAATTATCTGTAGAATAAGTTCCTGGAACTGTCTTTGGAATATGAAAAATAATTTCGTTTGAGCTGAACTTTGATGGTGTAATGGTTACGCCAACCTTATCTTCTATTATTTTATTTAAATCAATGACGGCTTGTACCTGATTTAAATTTACGTTCGTTTTTACTTGTTCTTTCACCGGTAATTTTTTTACCGTTGATTTCATTTGTGCAGTTACAGTATGTCCGGAAACAGCTAAAGCAAAAAAGGCACTTAAAATTAGTTTGTTCATTACTAAAAATTTATTTTTCAAATAAGTCCTCAAATGTAATTATTAGTTACAAGCCTTTCTATTTTTTTTTGATTTACTAAATTGTGCCAGCATCTTTTTTAAAATCAATAAAAAACTCTTGCCGAGCAAGAGTTTAAATTTTAGTCAAATTTATTTTTGATATAGTATTTGCTGTCTAAATCATCAAAGTCATCAATGATTGGTTTTGGTTTTGGCTTACTTCCTGAAGCTTTCTTTTTCCAAAGCTCAAATTTGTCTTTAGATAATCGTTTGCGCATCAATTCGGTAACTTCATTTTCAGTAAGCCCAAATTCTTCTTTAATTACTTCAAAAGGTTTTCTTTCCTCTTGAGCCATGCTGACAACTCGTTCTAATTCTTCATTGCCAAGTTCAACTAGTCTACTTTTTTTCATTCCTGTAAAAGCATTTAAATAATAAGAATGTTAATGGTTAATTCGTATTTCAATATTAGTAAAAAAAATAATTAGTTTACAAACTTCACTACCTTTTTTTTAAAATCTTAAGAATTCGGCGAACGTCTTTTTTGAAAAGGTATGAATAAGAGATTTGACAGCTTGTTATTTTCTTCGGGTTTCATGTGTGTATCGACACCATAGACTATTTTTTCTCTATCTAAAGTTTTGAACGTTCCAAACAAACGATCCCAAACCGAAAAAATATTACCGTAATTACTATCGGTATAAGGTAAAACGTAGTGATGATGGACTTTGTGCATATCGGGTGAAACAAAAAAATAGCTTAAAATCTTATCAAGTTTTTTGGGTAAGGTGATATTAGCATGAGTAAATTGTGTAGCAACAACTGACAATGTTTGGTATAAAAAAACCATCCACATTGGGCAACCCACAATCAAAACGCCGAAAGTGGTAAAAATAAATCGCAACACACTTTCACCGGGATGATGTCTATTGGCAGAAGTCGTATCAATCCATGTATCGGTATGATGTATCAGATGAAAACGCCATAAAAATTTGACTTTATGCTCTATCAAATGAATTAAATATGCACCTATTAAATCTAAAAGCAGCAAACCAACAAAAGCATAAATCCAAATAGTATATTCGGGGAGCCAATTTAAAAGCCCAAAATTATTTTCAGTTGCCCAATCAGCCGATTTCAGTAAAATAAATGCTAGGCAAAAGTTGACAATAATTGTTGTAATCGTGAAAAAGATGTTGATTCCTGCATGCTTCCATTTCTTGTAATCATATTTGATAAACGGAACTGCGCTTTCAATTAACCAAAAGATGGCAATTCCAGCTGCCAAAATCAATGCTCTGTGCGAAGAAGGAATCGTAGAAAAGTAATTTATAATCTCGTTCATTGCTATACTATTTAGTTCAAATATAATAAAACTACTTACTAGTTGGTTGGAATTCAATTTGTATGGTTTTTTAACCACATAGAAACATAGATTTTATAATTTTTGAAAGACGTTTCACTTTATTATAGAAAATCATAGCTATGTGAACCCAAAAGTTGGGCTATCCAACACTTTTTTTCTATGTTTCTATGTGGTTACATTTTGTGTTAATTGGATTTAATGGATTTTGCATTAATTACACACAACGAGTTAAAACTACTTATTTGATAATTCGGAAAGTGAGATTTATTCTCGGGCCAATTTCCTTAGCCGTTTTCGGAATTTGATGCTTCCAGAAATGCTGCGTAGCACCTTTCATAATAAGCAGACTTCCGTGTTCCAAATTTATTTTTAACTTTTGTTCTTTAATCGTATTATGTTGCAGATGGAAATATCGTTCTGTACCAAAACTGATGGAAGCAATTACAGGATTTTGCCCTAATTCCTTTTCGTTATCAGCGTGCCAACCGTTGCTGTCTCTGCCATCGCGATAATAGTTCAATAAAACGGTGGTGAAATTTTCATTACAAATTACTTCTATTTCATTTTTAATAGACATCAATAAGGGATTCCATGGATCAGGTTGCATAACAATATTAGAATAGCTGTAGGGTTTGCCTTCATTTCCAAATAGTGATGTTAATCTAGGTTGCGGATGAATTTTTCCAAAGACTTTAATATGATCTTGTTGCCATGGAATTTCATTTTTCAGCTTTTCGAAAAGTTCATTAGCTCTACTACTTTCAAAGAAATTTGGATAATAATCAATCTCGGAATCCGGAATGTTAAAAGTAATTTTTTCTTTTGGGAAAAGTGAATTCACTATTTTATTGCTTCTTTAAATTTATATTCATTAAAACAATGGCAAAAATTATTATTAAAATTCCAATCCATTGGGACAGGATAACTGTTTCATTAAGTACAATAAAAGCTATGGTAACTGAAACAGGTAGTTCTAAAGCGGAAACAATACTTCCAATACCTATACCTGTTAATGGAAAACCAGCATTAAGCAACATAGGAGGTATTACGGTTCCAAAAACGGCAACCAAAATTCCCCATTTAAAAAAAATATCATAATTAAAAGGGGTATTCTGTGTGAGTATTGCAAATATAAAAACGATAATTACTCCACCCAAAAGCATATATAAACTTCTTTGAGCTGACGATATTGATGTTGCTACTTTATTTGCGGCAAACATTGTCGTGGTGAATGATACTGCAGCTAAAAATCCCAAAACGACTCCTTTCCAATTGAGTTCTACTTTGTTAAAAAAAAGATTAGTTGCCAAAGCTGTTCCGAGTAAAACAATAACTACTGAAAGTATTTTAATTGGTGATGGAGCTTTTTTCTCTATTAACATTTCAAGAAATACTCCCATCCAAACTGTTTGCATTAACAAAACAATTCCAATAGAAACAGGAACATATTTTACAGTTAAATAATAAAAAATACTTGTCAATCCAGTTGAAGTACCTACTAACATCAATTTCTTTATATCCGATGAAGATGCTTTCACCACATTATTTCCTTTTTTATTCTTTTGAAATAAATCTATAAGAAATATTAAAAAAATACCAATTACAAACTGAGCGGTAATTACTTCTGCAGGGGTATAATGAAGTCCTTGAGAACTTGTATCAGCGTAAGCTAATTTTACAAAAGTAGCAAGCATTCCGTAGCTTGTAGCACCAAGCCCAACAAGAAAGACTCCTTTTAATACTTTATTTCCAAACATGATTTTTATTTTTTAAAGCCGTCAAAGATATAGAATTGAAATAGTTTTAAAGGAAGATAATTAAAAAAAACAAAACCGCTTCGATAAAACGAAACGGTTTCTTTTGGAGCCGGCGGAGGGACTCGAACCCACGACCTGCTGATTACAAATCAGCTGCTCTAGCCAACTGAGCTACGCTGGCGGCGTAATAATTCTGCAAATATAGAAGTGAAAATTAATTCTCCAAAATATTTGCGAACTTTTTTCTATTAAAGTGCGTTGATTTTTTCAACCAATTGATTTGCAGTTTGTTCTAAATCTGCATTGATTTGCTTGAAATGCGCTTTTTTATTTTCTACTTTCTTAGCATTAACTTTTTCAATCAAACCGTCAAAAGACGTGATAGCTTCATCAATAATAGCGTTTGTTTTATCAGATGGTTTTCCGGTTGTTGTCATTTCATAAATGTAAACCGCTTCAATAATATCACCTAATACGAAGTTAATATCTTTCTTTAAATTTTTAACACTTGGCATTTTCTTTATTTTTAAAATTCGGTGCAAAATTACACTAAATCTTTAGAAAACAAACTACGAAATATAAATTTCTAAGATTGATGCCTTTCCAGAAAGTTGAAAATCAGTCAAAGCAGCTGGAATTAAAACAGTATCTCCTCTTTTATAAGTATAGTCCTCGTCATCAACTGTTAGCTGAAAATCGCCATCCACACACATATAAACGGTAAAAGAGTCTTGATTTTTATGAATTTCTGAATTTCCAGTAAGCGGAATAAAATTCGTTGTAAAGTAGGTACAATTAACAACTTCATTAGAAATGTTTAGCGTCTTAGAATAAAATCGTTGGGCTTCAATTTTTTCATAATTTAAAGCTTCTAGAGCCAAATCGATATGCAACTCTCGTGTATTTCCGTTAGCATCTACTCTGTCAAAATCGTAAACGCGATAAGTAATATCAGACGTTTGCTGAATTTCGGCAATAACAGTTCCGGCTCCGATAGCATGAATAGTTCCGGTATCTAACATAAAAACATCGCCTTTCTTTACTTTTTTGGTATCAAGAATATTGAGTAAAGTTTTTTTATTTAGATTTTCAATGTATGCTGAAGGTGACGATTTTTCTTTGAAACCTACAATTAATCGAGCATCAACATCAGCTTGCATCACATACCACATTTCAGTTTTACCAAAAGAATTGTGACGCTTTTTTGCTAACTCATCGTTAGGATGCACTTGTATTGACAAATCTTCTCGAGCATCTAAATACTTAAATAGCAATGGGAATTGTTTTCCAAATTTTGCATAAACATTACTTCCCAAAATAGCTTCGGGAAATTCATTTATCAATTCGTTTAATGATTTGCCTCTGAAAGTACCATTAGCCACAACGCTAACATCATTTTCAATAGTGGAAATTTCCCAACTTTCACCAGTAATATTTGAAATTATGGGTTTATTGAGCTGCGTTTTTAATTTGGTACCGCCCCAAATCCTTTCTTTCAAAATAGGTTCAAATTGTAACGGATATAATTTTATCGAAGCCATTTAGCAAACTTACATAGTTTTCAGAATTTCGAGCGCTTTTTTGATATGAATTTTACCCGAAGTACTGTCGAAAATTAATTGAATAGTTCCATTTTTATTGGCAACATAAGTAGATCTGCCTGGAACTAATCCAAAATAATCATTAGGAACACCAAATGATTTTCTGATTTTATTATCAAAATCGGAAAGTAAAATAAATGGAAGTTGGTGTTTATTCGCAAACGCAACATGCGATTTCAAGCTGTCACCGCTGATACCAATAACCTCAGCACCTAAGTTTTTAAAATCTTCATACTGGTCACGAAAAGAGCAAGCTTGAGCCGTACAAACAGGAGTGTCATCTTTTGGATAAAAGTAAATAACGACAGGTTTTTTGCCGATAATTTCATTGCTGTCAAACAAATCGCCATTGGTATCAATAGCTGCGAAATTTGGGATTTTATCCCCTACGCGCAATGCCATTAGTTTCCGTTGTAGGTTACAAAATTTCTTGGTGTTTCATAAAGAACGATTTCCAAATCTTTAGTAGCATCAATGTGTTTTCTAAGTTTTTGCCATATAACCACAACGATGTTTTCAGCAGTTGGATTTAAATCGATGAACTCGGGAACGTCAAGGTTTAAATTTTTATGGTCGAAAGCATTTTCGATATGCTCTTTGATTAAGTCAGACAGGATTTTGGTATCTATAACATAGCCTGTTTCTTGATCAACTTCACCAGTAACTGAAACGGTTAAATCATAATTATGACCGTGGAAGTTTGGGTTATTGCACTTCCCAAATACAGCATCATTTTTCTCCATTGACCAATCCTTTCGGTACAATCGATGTGCGGCATTGAAGTGGGCTTTTCTGGAAACGGTTACTTTCATTTTTATTAAGGATTAAGGATTTGGGATTTAAGATTTGGGATTTGGGATTTAAGAATAAGGTTAAATCCTAATTCCTAATTCGCAATTCCTAAATTTTATGGTCTTCTAAATAATGATAAAATTCATCAAATATTATCTTGAACCATACAGTGTATATATTTGGATTTTGACTTATATCGTTTTTCACATCTTCTATTTTCATCCATTTCCAGTTCTCGACTTCTTCTTCATTTATTTTTGGTTCGTCATTATAATAACCTATCATAACGTGATCTAATTCGTGCTCAGTTAAGCCATTATCAAAAGGTGCTTTATATATAAAATGAAATAGTTCTTTAACTTCTGTTTTAAAACCCATTTCTTCAAATAATCTGCGAGTTCCGGCTTGGATATTGGTTTCGCCATTTCGTTGATGACTGCAACAAGTATTTGTCCATAATAAAGGTGAATGATACTTGTGATGTGCCCGTTGTTGCAACATGATTTCGTTGTTGCTATTCAACACAAAAACTGAAAAAGCACGATGCAAAATCGCCTTTTCATGCGCTTCAAGCTTGTTCATTAAACCAATTGCTTCATCTTGCTCGTTAACCAAGATTACTTGTTCTTCAATCATATTGTGTAATATTTGTCCTCTTGAGTGCATTCCAAAGACAAAAATACGAAAAAAAATCAGCCATCTTAATTATACATTTTGAACAAGCGTTAAACTTTCCTTAAATAGCTACAATTTGTAATCTACTTGACATTGTGCCTCGTTTATGTAGCGTAAATTTGCATCAGATTTAAAATCAAACGATATGCAAAAATCAATTTTTAACTTTTTACTTTTGTCTCCACTATTCATGCTAAATGCCTGTGGACAGAATAACAAAAATCAAAACACAACTTCAAAAACAATTACTGTGGAAAATGTAATCTTAAAACCAGAGAATCCTTATTATTCTAATACCGCTACAACTAAACTTAATGTAACCGACGCCGAATGGAAAAAAGTTCTATCTCCAGATTTGTATGCCGTTGCGAGACAAGCTGATACCGAAAGAGCATTCACTGGAACGATGTGGAATTCAGAAACCAAAGGAACTTATTTTTGTGCTGTTTGTGGATTAAAACTTTTCAGATCAAACCAAAAGTTTACAAGCAGTTGTGGCTGGCCAAGTTTTTTTGAACAGGAAAATAAAGAAAGTGTTGTTTTTAAAAGTGATAATTCATTTGGAATGCAAAGAACAGAAGCACTTTGCGGAAGATGTGATAGCCATTTAGGGCATTTGTTTGATGATGGACCGGCTCCAACAGGAAAACGGTATTGCATGAATGCTATTTCATTAGATTTTGTTCCAGATAGTGTAACCACTTCAACAAACAATGAAAATTTAGAAACTATAGTATTAGGTGGCGGTTGCTATTGGTGTGTAGAAGCTGTTTACGAAAATTTACAAGGTGTTGACAAAGTAGTCTCTGGTTTTGCAGGCGGAACGGTAGAAAATCCGAGTTATGAAGAAGTTTGCACCGGAAGCACAGGAGCGGCTGAAGTAGTTCAAATTACTTATGATAAAAACAAAACAAATTTAGATGAAATATTTCAGGTGTTTTTTACCGTTCATGACCCGACAACTTTACACCGACAAGGCGGTGATGTTGGAACACAATACCGTTCGGTGATTTTTTATGCAACAGAAGAACAAAGGAAAGCGGCTGAGAGTATCATTGCCGAATTGAATAATGCTAAAGTTTATAGTAGTAAGATTGTAACCACTTTAGAACCGTTTAAAGCTTTTTACAAAGCAAAAGACTATCATCAGAATTATTATGAAAACAACAAGGATCAAACCTATTGTCAATTAGTAATTCAACCCAAGATTGAAAAATTCGAGAAAGTGTTTAAAGATAGACTGAAAAAGAAATAATACTAAAAAACTCCTTGTTTACACAAGGAGTTTTTTTTATTTTAAAAGGATAATTTATCTTTTATCCATTGGCGT
>CALQCV020000049.1 GCA_943329165.2 Candidatus Nitrotoga sp. CP45
TTATTGAAATTGGTCCAGACGATACTGACGGAAACAATGCGTTAGCCCAACAAATTAATGACGATATGGATGATGCAACCGAAGTTGAAGATGATCAAGACGACTAATTATTAAAATATAGAATTAAAAACTCTATTCAATACAACTGCCCCCAAATAGTGTCTCACTTTTTGGGGGCAGTTTAAATTTTCGGAAGGCTTTTTGTTTTATAATTTATCTTTTAAATAATATCCGGTAACGGATTTTTTGTTTTTTACAATATCTTCGGGTGTGCCAACTGCGAGTAATTGGCCACCATTTTCGCCGCCTTCCGGACCTAAATCAATAATCCAGTCAGCGCATTTTATCAAATCTAGATTGTGTTCAATAACTATGATAGAATGTCCTTTTTCAATTAAGGCATCGAATGACGCTAATAGTTTTTTAATATCATGAAAATGCAAACCCGTAGTTGGTTCGTCAAAAACAAATAGTGCTTTTTCTTTGGTAAAACCTTTTACTAAAAACGAAGCCAGTTTAATTCGTTGTGCTTCACCTCCTGAAAGGGTAGAAGAAGATTGTCCTAGTTGAACATATCCCAAACCAACATCTTGCAATGGTTGCAGTTTTTGAGTGATTTTTGTTTGTTTGTTTTCGGCAAAAAAAGCAATAGCATTATCAATCGTCATCGTCAAAATATTATCAATATTTTTACCTTCAAAGGCTACTTCCAAAACTTCTTTTTTGAAACGTTTTCCACCACAAGTTTCACACGGCAAAGAAACATCAGCCATAAAAACCATTTCAACATTAATAGAACCTTCACCTTTGCAGGTTTCACAGCGTCCACCATCAACATTAAACGAGAAATGTTTGGCTTGATAACTACGAACTTTAGATAGTTTTTCTTTGGCATACAAATCCCGAATGTCATCATACGCTTTGATATAAGTCACTGGATTGGAACGAGAGCTTCTTCCAATTGGGTTTTGGTCAACGTATTCAATATGCCTAATATGTGAAAAACTTCCTGATATTTCTGTGAATTGTCCAGCTTTGTCTCCAATGCCATCTAACTTTTTCTGCATGGCAGGGAAAAGTATTTTCTTTACTAAGGTACTTTTTCCACTACCAGAAACTCCAGTAATAACGGTCAAACTTTCTAATGGAAAAGAGACATTAACATTCTGAAGATTGTTTTCGCGAGCACCTTTTATTTCAATGAAATTGTTTGATTTTCTTCTTTTTTTTGGAACCGAAATTTCTAATTGTCCGTTTAAATATTTTGCTGTTAATGAATCAGCTTTTAGTATTTCTGCAAAGTTACCCTCGGCAACTAATTCACCACCAAAAGTTCCAGCTTCGGGACCAATATCAATAATCCTGTCCGCAGCTTTCATAATATCTTCATCATGCTCTACCACAATAACCGTATTGCCTAAATCACGAAGATTTTTCAAGACTTTAATTAAGCGTTCAGTGTCTTTTGGATGTAAACCAATACTAGGTTCATCGAGTATATACATCGAGCCAACCAAACTACTTCCAAGAGAAGTAGCCAAATTAATGCGCTGTGATTCACCACCGGAAAGTGTAGCCGAATTTCTGTTTAAAGTGAGATAATCCAATCCAACATCACTCAAGAAAGCCAATCGGCTATTGATTTCTAATAGCAATCGTTTGGCTACTTTTTGGTCGTATTCTGAAAGTGTAAGCTCATTAAAAAAAGGAATTAATCTTTTGATAGACAAATCAACAAGCTCTGAAATAGTTTTAGCTCCGCTTTTCTCGGCTCCGCTTCGGGTTTCTCCAATTTTAATGTAGTTAGCTTCCTTGCGTAAGCGTTTGCCTTTACATGTCGAACATTTAGTTTTCCCACGATAACGAGACAACATGACACGATTCTGAATTTTATAATTTTTCTCTTCCAATTCTTTAAAAAAATCATTCAATCCAGTAAAATAGCTGTTGCCTTTCCAAATCAAATCTTTTTGCTCGTCGGTTAATTCGAAATACGGTTTATGTATCGGAAAATCAAATTTATAAGCATTGTTTACCAATTGGTCACGATACCAGCTCATGCTCTCCCCACGCCACGGAAATATAGCATTTTCAAAAACAGAAAGCGCAGTGTTAGGAATGACCAATTCATCATCTATACCAATAATATTACCATAACCTTCGCAGGTTGGACAAGCTCCGTAAGGATTATTAAAGCTAAAAAGATGGATGTTTGGTTCCAAAAAAGTAATACCGTCCAGATCAAAGTTAGAGCTAAAAGTTAAACGATTACCAGTGTTTAAATCCTGAAGATAGCAAACACCTTTGCCTTCAAAAAAAGCAGTTTGCGTTGCGTCTGCCAGACGATTAAAGAATTCTTCTTCCTCTTTAACTACGATTCTGTCGATGATTAAAAGTATGTCTTTATTATCTAATTCGTGCATTTTCGTCACATCGAGCGCATTCGAGATGTCGTCCAAACGAACCATTTCATTATTCACTAAAATTCGAGCAAAACCCTGCTGCAACAATACTTTTAGTTTGTCTTCCAATTGTCTTCCTTTTTCCAAATGAATAGGCGACAGGAGCAACCATTTGCTGTCTAAATCAAATGTTTTCACTTTGGCAATAACATCGGTGACGGTGTCCTTCTTTACTTCATTTCCCGAAACTGGTGAAAAGGTTTTGCCAATTCGGGCGAAAAGTAGTTTTAGATAATCATAAATTTCGGTAGAAGTTCCAACCGTAGAACGGGCATTGGTTGTATTTACTTTTTGTTCAATAGCAATGGCCGGAGCAATTCCTTTAATGTATTCTACTTTTGGTTTGTCTAGTCTCCCTAAAAATTGACGTGCATAGGAAGACAAACTTTCTACATAACGTCGTTGTCCTTCAGCATATAAAGTATCAAATGCCAAACTAGATTTTCCTGAACCCGACAGACCTGTGATGACAACCAATTCATTTCGTGGTATTACAACATCCAAATTCTTTAAATTGTGAATTTGAGCGCCTTTTATTAAGATGTTTTTTTTGGGTTCTAACGTAGCAATTTCTGAACTTTTCATAGCAAAAAATAAGTGGTTGCAAAGGTAACTAATTATGAGTTGAGAAATTAATAGTAAGATAAATTGAGTCAGCAGAAAATATAAATTTATTAATGAAATTTATCGCTATTAATTACTATTTATAAAAACTGTCAAATTTATTTTTCTTTTTTTTCAAAATTAATTTGTTTATTTCATAAATTTTATGTTAAATTTGGCTTGTACATAAATCATAAACTGCATTTGCCTATATAAAAAATTACTTTTTAGATTAAAAAAATCTCTTTTTTAACCCTTACTAAAAGGTAATATTATGGCTAAATCAAATCTTTCTGATGCAATATTAGTTAATAACTACATCGCTGGCGATGAGAATTCTCTTGCCTTATTAATTGATAGACACCAATCTAGAATTTACGGATATATCTTTTCCAAAGTTTCTGACAGAGATTTAACAGAAGATATTTTTCAGGAAACTTTCTTTAAAGTTATACATACACTGAAAACGAAAAAATACTACAATGAAGAAGGTAAATTTCTATCATGGGTTTTGCGAATAGCAAGTAATCTTATTGTGGATAAATTCCGTAATGATAAAAAGATGCCGCTAAAAAGAGACACGGAAGAATTCTCAATTTTTTCTAATATAACTGATAGTTCGCCAGATATTGAAAAAAAATTAATCAAAAATCAGGTTGATATTGATTTAAAAATGATAATTCAAAAGCTGCCTCATGATCAAAAAGAAGTGATTATGATGCGCTATTATTCGGATATGAGTTTTAAAGAAATAGCTGATTTTACTGGTGTTAGTGTTAATACTACTCTTGGAAGAATGCGTTATGCTATCACTAATTTAAGAAAGGTTATAGAAAAGAATAAAATTTATTTACCTTCTTAAACAATAAAGTAGATATTTTTCCGTTATCATACAAACGTCTAAAACTTAATTTGTTGTTATATGGCAAAACTCTACTCTAAAAGGAAATTAGCACCCAAAAAAATGTTACCCAAAAAAGAAACTATTCGTTTAATCCTTCAATATTCTTGTGCATTAAATATTGTTAAGATTGGTAATATTAATTTCGATCTTATTGCTAATTAAAACATCCCGTCTCGTTTAAAATGAGATGGGATGTTTTTTATAATACTCTTTCAATATTGATTTTCTCCCAATGGATTTGGTAATTGAATCGTTTTCTATATTCCAGCCTCTTGCCGGAGAATATTCTCTTCCGTACCAAATAATTTGAAGGTGTAATTCATTCCATAATTTTTTTGGAAAAATTGCTTTAGCATCTTTTTCGGTTTGCTGAACATTTTTTCCGTTGGTTAAATTCCAGCGATACATCAAGCGATGAATATGTGTGTCGACAGGAAAGGCAGGAACACCAAAGGCTTGTGACATAACCACGCTTGCCGTTTTATGTCCAACAGCCGGTAATTCTTCTAAAGCTTCAAATGATTGCGGCACAAGTCCGTCATGTTTTGCGATTAATATTTCCGACAATCCATGAATGCCTTTTGATTTCATTGGTGAAAGTCCGCATGGTCGTATAATTTCTTTAATTTCTTCTACAGAAAGTTTCACCATATCATAGGGATTATCGGCTTTTGCAAATAGAATAGGAGTAATTTGATTTACACGAACATCAGTACACTGAGCCGAAAGCAACACGGCAATCAGTAAAGTGTATGGATCCTTATGATCAAGTGGAATAGGTATCTCGGGGTATAATTCTTTTAACGTATTTATAACAACTGTTGCACGTTCTTGTTTGGTCATTTTAGCATAAATTTGAGGTGTAAAAATAGATAAAGTTCTAAATTCATACACTCTCTAAACTTAAAATTATGATTTCATTAAAAAAAGGAGATAAAGCACCTGATTTTTCAGGATTTGATCAAGACAGTAAATTTCACCAATTGGAAGATTATGCCGGAAAAAAGTTAGTAGTCTTCTTTTACCCAAAAGCGGATACACCGGGCTGCACTGCTGAAGCCTGTGATTTACGAGATAATTTTGAACATTTTAAAGTAAACAATTATGAATTACTTGGCGTTAGTGCAGATAGCGCAAAAGCGCAATCCAAATTCAAAGACAAGTTCAAGCTTCCTTTCCCTTTGTTGGCAGATGAAGATAAATCAGTTATTCAAGCTTTTGGCGTTTGGGGGCCAAAAAAGTTTATGGGAAGAGAATATGAGGGTATCAACAGAACCACTTTTATTATCAATGAAGAAGGAATAATTGAGGAAGTAATTACCGATGTGAAGACTAAAGCACATTCGGCCCAGATATTGACACGAGCCTAAGCGAACTGTTGAAGCAAAAAACGAAAAAGCCAAGAAATTTTCTTGGTTTTTTTTTATACTTGCTGCGTTACTCTGTTTGGGTTAAACCCAAAAAGTTGGTGTTTCTTGATAATTTCTGCAATTCCAGTAGGAAGTAGTTCTTCCCAACCCGGAGTTCCGGCGCTAATCATTTTCAATACTTCCCTTGAGAAAATTTTAAGATGGTCTTTATCAAAATCTGTGATATCAACCACTTTTCCGTTGTAAGCAAAGAACTTGTATAATTCTTTCATTCGTGGATGCACTTTTAGGTTTTGGGAATTAATGATTTCTCCGTTTTCATCTTCCATTGGATACAAGAATACTTTTAAATCACGATAGAATAGTTTTCCGAATGCTTCCAAAATTCCACCACTCAAATGGCGATAATATTTTTCGTCAAAAATGTCAACCAAATTATTTACTCCCATGGCTAATCCCATTCGAGCTTTGGTATAACTAGCAAAATATTCAACCACTTTATAATACTCTTGGAAGTTAGAAATCATTACGGTTTGACCAAGTGAACAAAGCAATTCGGCTCTGTCCATAAAATCTCTTTCATCAATTTCACCTTCAGAGCGAAGGTTTGATAAGGTAATTTCGAAAATTACTAAAGCATTATCTTTTTCAACTTTATTCTCTTCTAAGAACATTTTTAATGATTTCTCATACATATCCATATTTACCTGCGTAACCGGACGGAAACTACCTCGTAATGCTAAGATGTTTTTCTTGTATAGTATTGCAGCAGGAAGAATATTTTGCCCGTCTGGACCAAACATCACCGCATCGGTCATGCCATTTTTTACTAACTGCAAACTCATTAATCGGTTATCAACATTGGCAAAACGCGGCCCTGAAAAATTGATTGTATCAATTTCTAGTTGGTCTTTGTCTAAATGGTCGTAGAGATAACGCAATAACTTTTTTGGGTCATTGTATTTATAGAAGGCACCAAAAATCAAATTAACGCCGAGAACTCCAAGAGTTTCTTGTTGCAATCGGGCATCATTTTCCTTAAAACGTATGTGTAGTGTGATTTCGTTATAATCTTCTTCAGCTTCAACTTGGTATTTTATGCCTACCCAACCATGGCCTTTGAACTGTTTCGCAAAATCGATAGTAGAGACGGTATTGGCATAACTGAAAAACATTTTGTTTGGGTGTTTGTCTCTGCTTAATCGTTTTTCTATCAATTCAACTTCGTGACTTAACATGTTTTTTAAACGACTTTCGGTCACATACCTACCATCGTCTTCAATACCGTAAATAGCGTCACTAAAATCTTTATCATAAGCAGACATAGCTTTTGCAATGGTTCCCGAAGAACCACCAGCTCTAAAAAAATGTCGCACTGTTTCTTGTCCGGCGCCAATTTCTGCAAAAGTTCCGTAGATATTTTCGTTGAAGTTAATTCGCATCGCTTTATCCTTTAACGAAGGAACTTGCTCGATAATTTTATCGCCTTTTAATTTTATATATGAATCTGATTTTTCCATGAGAAGTTTAATACTTTGCAAAGTTAGTAAAATACCTATTTTATAAAAGATAATTAAGCCCTATTTTTGTAATTATTTACATTAAAAAAATTACTTTTATAAGTACTTAAAAAAGAACCTCAAAATCCGCGCTATCATGCAAGTTTATTTTCTTGGTACTGGGACATCACAAGGCATTCCTGTAATCGGAAGTAATCACCCTGTTTGTAAAAGTACTGATTCAAAAGATAAAAGATTGCGTGTTTCGGTTTGGATTACCTGGGGAGATAATTCGGTAGTCATTGATTGCGGTCCCGATTTCAGGCAGCAAATGCTAACCTCTGGTTGTGATAAACTCGACGCCATACTTTTTACACATGAGCACGCGGATCATACTGCAGGCTTGGATGATATTAGACCTTTTTTCTTTAGACAGAAACAGGATATCCCAATTTATGCACATACTCGGGTTATAGAAAACCTAAAGAGGCGGTTTGATTATATTTTTGAAACCGAAAACAAATATCCGGGTGCACCTGGAGTTCAAACTTTTGCTGTAAATAATAATGAAGATTTTAAAATTGGACAAACTAAAATTACTCCCATAGAAGTTAATCACGGAAACCTTCAGGTTTTTGGTTATCGAATTCAGGATTTTGTGTACTTAACTGATGTAAAAACTATTGATACCGCTGAAATTGAAAAGCTAAAAGGCGCAAAGGTATTGGTTGTGAATGCTTTGCGAGAAGAACCGCATCAAACACATTTTAGTTTGCAGGATGCTTTAGATTTTATACATTTGGCTCAACCCGAAAGAGCTTATTTGACGCACATTAGCCATCTCTTGGGTTTTTATGAAGAAGTTCAACAACGATTGCCGAAAAATGTGTTTTTGGCTTATGACAATTTAACAATTACGCTATAGTTTTATGAGAAAATCACTTTTTTTATATCTTTTTATTATTGCTGTTTTGATGAATATCTTTACTTATAAATATTTTACATCAAAAGAAAGTAGCGAACAAAAATCAGTACCAGAAACGAACGATAATCCATTGATCACCTCTAAAGTTTTGTCTGACAGTATTACGAATTTGTATGACAAACTTAATGATGCTACTACTTTTTCTCTGGAAAACAACGACAGAGCACAAAACTATTTGTATGAAAGTAGCAAAATAAATGATGTTCCGGCTTTTGCAGAAAAAGTAAAACAAGCGCTTTTGAGTTATAATGATAGTCCGGAAGGAAATAAATATACAGACCAGGTTAAAATGAGTGAACAAAAGTTTATCATTAGTGGTGTAAAACTTTTAAATCATCGCTGGGTAATTTCTAGTTATAGTAATGGTCAACTTTGGGGAGAAGTGTTGTTGAAATATTTTGTTGAAGAGAATGGCAGTATTTCATTTGAAATAATGAATTCTTATTTATATCCTGCTAATTTAAACTAGTAGTTAACACCGTTTGAGTATGAAAAAAATCACCACGCTTTTAATGATAGTACTAATCGTTAGTTCTTGCAGACTAATTGATCAGGATGATGATTCAGAAGAAAATCCAAAAGTTGCTGCCACTGTAAAAGATTCTACCATGGTTAACGACAAAGATGAAAATGGTTGCTTAGCGTCTGCCGGCTATGTTTGGTCAAAAGTGAATAAGGAATGTGTTAAAGGTTTTTCGGGTATTCAATTAAATCCAGCGAACAAACCTGCTAATGAAAATGAGACTCAGAGTGCTTATTTGTTGTTTAACGAAGATGCTAGCAAGGCCGAAATATTTCTACCAAAAGATACTACTTCTATCGTCTTGTCTAGAGCTGCAGAAGGGAAACCATGGATTTTAAATGATTGGCAACTTGTACCTTGGAAAGGTTATGTACTTAAAAAAGGAACTGTAACTATGTTTTCAGGTGATGGTGAAATAGGAAAAAAGGAAATAGAAACAGATACACAACAGCAATAACAAATAAGGTTTTGTCAAAAACTACGGGACAAGACCTGATTAATTTTATGATTGTAACCAATTTTTGAAATCAAAAAAGTTTTGTGGTGCAACGCCATGTCCGACAGGATATTCTTTATACACAACGGGAATTCCTAAACTTTCTATCACAGGTATCGATTTCCGTGCCCATTCTACTGGAATAACCTGATCAACAGTTCCGTGTGAGGCAAAGATTTTCAAATTACTAAAATCATTTTCAACAAAACCTTCAAGGGCAATTTCAGTATTCAAATAACCGCTCAAGGCAACAACACGCTGCACTTTTTCAGGATAAGATAATCCCACAGCATAACTCAAAATCGAACCTTGACTAAAACCAATCAGTGTCACATTTTCTGAATCAATAGGATAAGTAGCAATCAATTCATCAATGAAATTAGCAATACTATCTCTTGATTGTTGCGCCTGACCAATATCTGAAAACTTATTTTCATCGGCATCAAAATTAATCGCATACCAAGCATAACTGCCATACATCATATCATGAGGTGCTCGAGCAGAAATCACATAATATTCATCGGGAAGTTCAGTAGCAAAAGAGAATAAATCCTCTTCATTACTTCCATAACCATGAAGCAATAGAAGTAAAGGGTTTTTATCTAATTTTATTTTTGGTTCTCTGACTAAATGATGAAGTGATAAACTCATTATAAACTTTTAAATGCAGATTGAAAAAATGATCCGACCGCTGGCAACTCTCTTTTTTGTCCTTGCAATGCTCCGGAAAATCCATAAATCCATAGGATAAAATAAAAGATGTAAAAGGCTGATGTCGCTGTCCAACTATTGGCATAACCCACAAAATAACCTAGCAAAAAGAAGGAAATAAATAATCCTAATGCTTGTCGGATATGGAAAGAAGCAAACTCACTTTTATTTTCTTCCTGATTCATAAAGATGGCAATTACACTTCCTATAATAGTTAAGTAGGCAACGATTGCTGTATTTTTTGATTTTTCAAAATTTTCCATATCCTGTTTATGATAAAATTAATTTTCCCTGATTGTAAATTCCAATGGCTTTTCCTTTCATTGGTCGGCCTAAGAAAGCTGAGTTTTTTGATTTTGATAAAATATGGGCCGCTCCAAATATCCAATTATCAACAGTAGTAAACAGTGAAATAGAAACTTTATTATTTTCTTTAACATATTGACTTTCAATATTTAAAATAGTTTTACCGAAAGTCAATTTTTCAATTATTTTATCTAATGGTAATACTGTAAGCAGCGCACCAAAAGCACTTTCTAAACCAATGGTTCCATTTTTTGCCAAATCAAATTCCATTTTTTTATTTTCAATGTCCATCGGATTGTGATCACAAGTGATGCAGTCAATAGTATTGTCTTTAATTCCAGTAACTAATGCTTTTCTATCTTCTTCGGTTCGCAGTGGTGGCGTAACCTTATATCTCGAATCAAAACCTTCCAGTTTTTCATCGGTCAAAACTAAATGATGCACTGAAGCGCTGCACGTTACGTTCAATCCTTTCTTCTTAGCTTCTTTGATTAGTGCTACCGATTTCGCTGTCGAAATAGTTGGGATGTGTAATTTACCGCCTGTATATTCCAGTAAAAATAGGTTTCTGGCAACTATGATTTCTTCTGCTAAATTTGGAA
>CALQCV020000050.1 GCA_943329165.2 Candidatus Nitrotoga sp. CP45
CAAAATATTTCTGGTTCTGGAGCTGTTACAACACTAAAGCCAGGACAACGACCACAAACTATTCATACTGCCATTGCTGGAAGAATCGAAAAATGGTATGTCAAAGAAGGCGATTTTGTAAACAAAGGAGATACTATTTTATTCATTTCTGAAACTAAAGAAGATTACCTTGATCCGAACTTGGTTAAAAACACCGAAAGCCAAATGAAGGCAAAAGAAATGGCACAAGTTTCTTATGGTGGAAAAGTAACTACACTTTCTGCTCAAATTGCGGCTATTCAAAGCGAAAAGAATTTGAAACTTCAACAAGCTAAAAATAAAATTAGACAAGGTTACCTTAAAGTAAAAAGCGATAGCATTGATTTAATAGCGGTTAGAACTCAAGTGAAAATTGCCAATACCCAATTTAATCGTGCAATTGCTTTAAACAAAGAAGGTCTAAAGCCATTAACCGATGTTGAAGAAAAAAGACTAAAACTACAAGAAGTAGACGCTAAAATCATCACGCAAGAAAACAAACTTTTAGCCAGCGAAAATGAACTTATTAATGCGAGAGTAGAAGTCAATCGAATCATGGCTGAATACAATGAAAAAGAACAAAAAGCAAGAAGTGATCAATATACCGCATTAAGCAATCAATATGATACCGAAGCTCAAGTAAACAAATTAAAAAACCAATATACTAATTATCAAATCCGAAACGGAATGTACTATATAAAAGCTCCTCAAAGCGGTTATGTCAATAGAGCTTTACAGTCAGGAATTGGAGAAACCATAAAAGAAGGAACTCAAATAGTTAGTATCATGCCATCAAAATATGACATTGCTGTTGAAACTTATGTAACTCCAACCGATTTACCTTTGGTTCATAAAGGAGAAAAAGTAAGAGTTTGGTTTGATGGTTGGCCTACAATAGTATTTTCAGGTTGGCCTGATATGAGCTATGGAACTTTTGGCGGAAAAATTGTTGCTGTCGAAAATTTTATTAGTGATAATGGTAAATTTAGAGTTTTAATTGCACCCGATGCGGAAGAAGAACCATGGCCAAAACAAATAAGCATTGGTTCTGGTGCGCAAACCTTGGCTCTTTTAGACAATGTTCCTGTTTGGTTTGAACTTTGGAGAACTTTAAATGGATTTCCTCCCAATTATTATCAGCCAAAAGAAAATTCACAAAAAAAATAAAATAATGAAATCAATAGTTTTAGTTTTTTTATTTATTGGATTTTTAGGTTTTGGACAAAATTCACAACCAAAAGAATTCAGTTATAATGAATTTTTAGGGTATGTCAAAAGATATCATCCATTGGTTAAAAGTGCGAACTTACAGATTAGTTCGGCTCAAGCGAATTTGATGATGGCTCGTGGTGGTTTTGATCCAAAAATTGAAGTAGACTTTGACCAAAAAAAATTCAAAGACAATGAATATTATTCTATTCTCAACAGTAGTTTTATCATTCCAACATGGTATGGTATTCAAGTAAAAGCAGGTTTTGACAATAATGACGGTATTTACCTAAATCCTGAAAATACTGTTCCAAATCAAGGTTTAACTTCTTTGGGCATCAGCATTCCTCTTGGCCAAGGTTTATTTATCAATCAACGCATGGCGGATTTGCGCAAAGCAAAACTGCAAATCAAATTAAGTCAATCTGAACAAAAACTATTAGCCGTCGCAGTTCTATATGATGCCTCTGTTGCTTATTTTAATTGGAAAAGAAATTATAATGAAATGAAGCTTTATGAAGCGTATACTAAAAATGCTCAAGTCAGATTTACAGGTGTAAAATCGCTTATCAGAGAAGGTGATAAACCTGCAATTGATAGTGTTGAGGCTGGAATTATCGTAAAAAATAGGTTGTTGAGTTTGGAAGATTCTAAACTTAAATTAAATAAAGCAAAGCTGGAATTATCTAATTTTCTTTGGCTCGAAAACAACATTCCGCTTGAATTAGCCGATGATTTACTTCCAGAAGAAAAATTAGAACAGACCATTCAGGAAACTTTACGAACCAATGAATTATTGAATTCTGATAGCTCTATTACGAATCATCCCAAAATTAATGCACTTCAAAGTAAGGTTGACATTTTAATTGTGGATAAAAAACTAAAGGCCAATATGATCTTACCAAAAATTGATTTAGTGTATTCCTATTTATCTGAGCCTAGCTATTTAGATGATTATAAATTTCAAGATTATAAAGTCGGTTTGAATTTCGCTTTCCCTTTGTTTTTAAGAAAAGAAAGAGGAAGTTTAAAATTGGCAAAATTCAAAGTACAAGATGCACAACTCGATTTAGATTTGGAGCGCGTTCAACTGAATAACAAAATAAAAGCGCAACAAATTGAGATTCAGTCATTGCTCAAACAAAAAAACATCATTTCCGACTTAGTAAAAGATAACAATACAATGTTGACATCAGAAGACCGATTATTTTCCTTTGGTGAAAGTTCGATTTTTTTAATCAATTCTAGAGAAAACAATTTGGTGTCCGCACAATTATCACAACTCGCTATTGAAAACCGTTTTTTTGAATCCAATGCATCTTTGTTTAAAATCATGGCGAATCCTGAATAAGTATTGCTAAAATAATTACTTTTACGCACGATTTCGAGTATAAAGTCCGAACGGAACGAAGTTAAATTTACAGTACATGATTATCCCAAAGACAAGAGAAGAGATAGAATTAATGCGTGAAAGTGCGTTACTGGTATCTAAAACCCTTGGCGAAGTTGCTAAAGTAATTAAGCCAGGCGTTACTACCTTACAATTAGACAAATTAGCCGAAGAATTTATAAGAGATAATGGAGGAATTCCTGGATTTCTTGGACTATACGGTTTTCCGAATACGCTTTGTATGAGTCCGAATGCACAAGTTGTACACGGAATTCCGAATAACATTCCGCTACAAGAAGGCGATGTGATTTCGGTTGACTGTGGTGTGTTGAAAAATGGTTTTTATGGAGATCATGCATACTCTTTTGAAATTGGGGAAGTACTACCTGAAGTTAAGAAACTATTACAGGTAACCAAAGAAAGTTTATATGTAGGTATTCGAGAATTCAGAATAGGAAATCGCGTGGAAGATGTTGGAAATGCTATTCAGAAATACTGTGAATCTAATGGTTACGGTGTAGTACGAGAATTAGTTGGTCACGGATTGGGAACCAAAATGCACGAAGATCCGGAAATGCCAAACTATGGGAAACGTGGTCGCGGTAAATTATTCGTCGAAGGAATGGTTGTCGCCATCGAACCGATGATAAATATGGGAACAAAAAACATCAAACAACTCAAAGATGGTTGGACAATTTTGACTGCTGACGGAAAACCAAGTGCGCATTTCGAACACAATGTAGCTTTGATTGACGGTAAACCTGAAATATTATCAACATTTCAGTATATCTATAAGGCTTTAGGAATAGTTAGTAATGAAGAAGATGAATTCAGAAACACAGATTCCACAAATTTGCACAGATTGTAGGATGGAAGATTTTTATCTAAAAGAGGAAACCTATCAAATAATTGGTTTGTGCATGGAAGTCCACAAAATTCTTGGCAAAGGACATAGTGAAAATGTATATGGTGATGCTTTGGAATATGAGTTTAAAATGAATAATATCCCATACGAAAGAGAAAAGAAATACAATATTGAATATAAAAGCATTGTGCTTCCTAGGTATTATTTTTCTGATTTTACAGTTTTTAATGAAATTATATTAGAACTTAAAGCCATTGAAACGCTATCTAATAGTGAATTAAAACAAACCTTAAACTATTTAGCTGCCTCTAAAAACAAAATTGGTTTACTAATCAATTTTGGTGAAGATAGCTTAAAATACAAACGCGTTATTCTATAATTTAATCTGTAAAAATCTGTGAAATCTGTGTTTAAGTTTATACTAAATACCATTCCGCGACCAATGCTTATCCAATTGAGTATTGTAGTTCGACCAATATTGGCTTTTATGTTAAAAGGAAATCGATTCACTGACCCAATTGACGGAAAAAGTTTCCGGATGTTTTTGCCATATGGATATGGAAATCAACGAAACAATGTGCTCTCTCCAAGTACGCTTTCGTTAGAGCGACACCGATTATTGTGGTTGTATCTGCAGAATGAAACTGATTTTTTTCAATCTGAACTTGATTCCGATTCTCCTATAACCAAAAACAAACGTATCAAATTACGAGATGCTAAAACAAGATCAGCACTAAAAGTATTGCATTTTGCACCGGAACAAGAGTTTTACAAACGTTTCAAAAAGCAAACTAATATTGATTATACTACAACCGATTTGCTTTCGCCTTTAGCAGATGTAAAAGCAGATATTTGTAATTTACCATTTGAAGACAATGCGTATGACTTAATCCTTTGCAATCACGTTTTGGAGCACATCCCCGATGATACTAAAGCGATGCAGGAATTGTATCGGGTTTTAAAACCAGGCGGCATGGGCATCTTTCAAATTCCACAAGATTTGTCGAGAGCTACAACTTTTTCAGATAACACCATTGTTGATCAAAAAGAACGAGCAAAAATCTTCGGCCAATACGACCACGTTCGTGTTTATGGTAGAGATTATTTCGATAAACTAAGAAGTATCGGTTTTACAGTAGTCGAAGAGGATTACACCAACAAAATTGCTCCTGAATTGGTAGAAAAATATTGTTTGGCAAAAGGTGAAATCATCCCAGTTTGTTTTAAGTAAAACCTAAACTTCGGGATAATTATAGTAAGTAAATTTTACTATCTTTACGATTCAGATGTACTAATTATGCTAAAAAATCTCTTATCCTCTAGCCTTTTGTTGATTACTGCTATTTCTTTTTCACAAGCTGAAAAAGAAGTTTCTCCACCGTACAATATCAAAACCGTAAGCTTTGTTCAAAACAATCAAAATGCTGTCGCTATTTTTCAATTAGGTGATAGTTTTCAATTACAATTTGATGATTTGTTTGGCAATGAAGCCAATTATTATTATACAATCACACATTGTGATTATGATTGGAAACCCTCTCAGTTAGCAAAAGCAGAATACCTAAACGGTTTTGACGACCAAAGAATTCAGGATTATACTAATTCCTTCAACTCGCTTCAGCTTTATTCACATTATAAACTTTCCTTTCCAAATAGATTTACGCAATTTAGAGTTAGCGGAAACTATGTAATTAAAATTTTAAACGAAGATAAAGAAGTTGTTTTTTCAAGAAAATTTATCCTCTACGAACAAGTGGTTTCTGTACCATTGCAAGTAAAAAGAGCCCGAAACTTGACTTATGTTGAGCAAAAACACAATTTAGATTTTGCAATAAAATCAACGTCCATAAATTTCCAAAGTCCGTTACAAAATGTAAAAGTGATGTTGCTGCAAAACGGTAAAATTGACAATGCAATAACCAACATTAAACCACAATATACTATTGGTAATGATTTGATATATAAATATGATTCCGAAACCCAATTCTGGGCGGGAAATGAATTTCATTTTTTTGAAAACAAAGATATTCGTGCTGCTAATAACAGCATAGCTACCATAGATTCTAAAGGCGGCGTGTACAATGCACATCTTTATTTAGACCAAGCAAAAGCAAATTTACCGTATACTTATTTCCCAGATATTAACGGAAACTATATTATAAAAAACATTGGCGCCCAAAACAACGAAATCGAAGCCGATTATGCTTGGGTTTTCTTCTCTCTTTCAGCTCCAAGTTTATATGGCACAAAATCAATATACGTTAATGGCATGTTCAACAATTTTGCCATGAGCGATGAAAACAAAATGGATTATAATGCCGAAAAAGGAATCTACGAAAAAGCTATCATGATAAAACAAGGTTTCACCAATTACCAATATGTGATTTCAGAGCCTAAAGGAAAAATTGATCACCAAAATGCGATCGATGGTAATTTTTTCCAAACAGAGAATAATTATTTTGTATTAGTCTATTACAAAGAAAATAATCAACGATACGATAGAATTATTGGAAGAGGAATAGCAAGTTCAGTTGATATAACTAACTAAAAATTAACACTAATTTATTCTTAAAACCAGTATTTTTCGTAATTTTGAAATCGTTTAAAAACTCATTTATGGTTACTCAAATTACAAGAGGCATAAAAATTTCAGTTTTGACTAGTTTTGAAGGCACTTACTTCAAGAACTATAAGCTTCATTTTGCCTTTAGTTATGAAATTACCATCGAAAACCACAGCAAGGATTCCGTTCAGTTAAAAACGCGTCATTGGGAAATTCTAGATTCTCTTAACACTGTTGAAATTGTCGACGGCGAAGGTGTAATTGGCAAAAAACCAGTACTGAAACCAGGCGAAAAACACACTTATAATTCAGGCTGTTTACTTTCATCCCCTTTTGGCGCGATGAGTGGTTATTTCAATATGATTAATTTTACCACAACCAGAAATTTCAAAGTTATAGTGCCAACTTTTAAATTAAGTGCGCCTTTTGCGTTGAATTAAAAGTCTTGTTAAAAGCAAATTAAACTTTGTCCTCTCTTATTAAAAATTCAATATTTCCTTTGTACTTTTGTGACACTTTTAGATAACTTTTTTCTAAAAATCTAAGATCTTTACTAACCTAATAAACTGAATATGCCAAAAGGTTTTTTTCATGTTCCAAAAGCGGTCAATGAACCCGTAAAATCATACGCTCCAAATTCCCCCGAAAAAGCAGCAGTTTTAGCAGCTTATAAAAAAATGTGGGGCGAAACTATAGATGTTCCAAACTATATCGGTAGCGAGGAAATTCGAACCGGAATTACCAGAAACATGTCTGCTCCTCATGACCATCAACATATCGTTGGAACCTATCATTTAGCAGAGAAAAAGCATATTGAAAAAGCGATTACTTCTTCTCTTGATGCGAGGAAGAAATGGGCCAATATGGCTTGGGAACAACGTGCTGCTATCTTTTTAAAAGCTGCCGAATTAATTGCAGGTCCATATCGTGCAAAGATTAATGCGGCTACAATGATTGCACAATCTAAAACTATATATCAAGCTGAAATTGATGCCTCTTGTGAATTGATTGACTTTTTGCGCTACAACGTAGAATTCATGACACAAATTTACAACGACCAACCAAAATCAATTTCTGATGTTTGGAACCGAGTGGAATATCGTCCATTAGAAGGATTTGTATATGCGATTACACCGTTTAACTTTACAGCGATTGCAGCTAATCTTCCTGCCAGCGCAGCTTTGATGGGAAATGTTGTCATTTGGAAACCAAGTGATAGCCAAGTGTTTTCGGCAAAAATTATTATTGATATTTTCAAAGAAGCCGGTGTTCCTGATGGCGTTATTAACGTAGTATTTGGTGATCCTGTGATGATTACTGATACCATTTTGGCACATCCTTATTTTGCCGGCGTACATTATACAGGTTCCACATTTGTGTTCAAGGAAATCTGGAAAAAAATTGGGACTAATATTCATACGTATAAAACCTATCCAAGAATTGTCGGAGAAACAGGTGGAAAAGATTTTGTTTTAGCGCATCCAAGTGCGAATGTAAAACAAGTAGTTACCGGAATTACGCGTGGTGCTTTTGAATTTCAAGGACAAAAATGTTCAGCAGCCTCAAGAGCTTACATTCCTCAAAGTTTGTGGCCTGCAGTTAAGGATCAATTGATTTCCGATATTAAATCTATGAAAATGGGATCACCGGAAGATTTCGGAAACTTTATTACAGCCGTAATCCACGAAGGTTCATTCGACAAATTGGCGAAAGCAATTGACCAAGCGAAAGCAGATAAAGATGCAGAAATTATCGTTGGTGGAAACTACGATAAATCAAAAGGGTATTTTATTGAACCAACGGTGATCGTTACCACAAATCCAAAATATGCTACGATGGAAACAGAGCTTTTTGGACCAGTAATGACACTTTATGTGTATGAAGATGCAAAATGGGCAGAAACATTAACATTGGTTGACGAAACTTCAGAATATGCTTTGACCGGAGCGATTTTCAGTCAAGACAGATATGCGATTGAAGAAGCAACTTTAGCTTTACAAAATAGCGCTGGTAATTTTTACATCAATGACAAACCAACCGGAGCCGTTGTTGGAATGCAACCATTTGGTGGCGCCAGAGCTTCGGGAACAAATGATAAAGCGGGTTCAATGCAAAACTTATTGCGTTGGGTTTCGCCACGAACTATCAAAGAAACTTTTGTCACTCCGGAAGATTATCGTTATCCGTTTTTGGGCGAATAATTTTATAATTGTTTATAATTATCAAAGTCCGACTTTTTACTCGGACTTTTTTTATACGGTTGAAAATTAATTTTTTGTATATTGGGGCGTCAAAATCAAATAACCAACAATACATGAAATCAAAAATTACCCTATTGTTTTTCGGATTATTTTCTGCATTGGGTCTAGCCCAAGATAAAGCATATGATTTATTAAAAGATAAAACCCAGACAAATATACTTTATGATCGTGTTTTTGGCGTGTCCAATGCCACAGAATTGAGGAAGACATCCATTACTTCAGGCTATTTCAATCAGGTTTATCACGAAATACAACGTGCCGATTTTTCGCAATCGTTGCCAAAATACGAAACGCTTAAAGACGCTGCTAAATTAGGTTCGGTAAATAACCAAATTCCACTTGCACTTTTAATTTCTGAATTCGAAACCATCAAAAAAAGAGCACTGGAAAATGGTGATGTGTTTTCAAACAGCAATAATAAAATGGAGCTAAAACCAAATGCTAACAATGTATTTGAAAAACATTCGATTACTGTTATGGCGCCACTAATTGCTACATCGGCTAAAGCATCGTTTGTTCTGAAAGACAATTTTATCTTTAATACCACGGCAAAAGTTATTGCAGCTATTTATATCAAATCGGAAGAAACATCTAGTTGGAAACAAATCACAACAAACAGCCCTTTTACACTGCCTCTGAATCAAAATGGTAAGCATATAGTATACTGCAAAATTGCATTCACTAATCAGGAAACGATAACACAATCATTTGAAATTGAAATCGGTGATGCTCCATCGGTAGCAAACAAAAACGCACAGCCTTTTGCACCGAATGTAGTAAATACGATTACATCCACAATTCCATATCAAGGTTATGGAGAAAGTGCTGCCTTTGTTGGACAAGGACAATATGAAATTTTCTTGGACAATGTGAATGGCGTTCTTGACAAACCAATATTTCTTTTGGATGGTTTTGATCCAGGAGATACCCGAAATACGACTGCTATCTACAGCTTTTTAAATTATGGAACAGGCCAAAATTTAGCTACCGATTTAAGAGCACAAGGCTTTGATATTATCATCTTGAATTTTCCAACCTATACGCGTCCTTCAACAACGACTGTTATAGATGGCGGAGTGGATTATATCCAAAGAAACGCCATGATTTTAGTGGAGCTTCTCAACCAAATCAATGCTCAAAAAGTAGGCGCCACAAAGAATGTGGTTATCGGACCAAGTATGGGCGGATTAATAGCTAGATATGCTTTACGTTATATGGAAATGAATAGCTTGAATCACGATACCCGATTGTATATTTCATTTGATTCACCGCATCAAGGCGCTAATGTACCTATTGGATTCCAACATTTGTTTAATTATATGGCTTATGGTCCGGCTGCAATTACTGCAGTTCAACCAATTGTTGATGGTTTGATGAAAAGTCCGGCCGCGAGAGAAATGTTAATCGACCAATTTGAAGGTCATTTGCAAAACGAAAGCGCTTTTGAATTCAATACAGCTGCTACAACTTTATTACCAACAGGCTGTCCAAATTACAGAACACCATTTCAAAACGAATTAAATGCCATGGGCTTCCCAACCACAGTTCGTAACGTTTCTATTACCAATGGAGCCGGAAATGGAACGATGAATTACACTCCCGATTTTGAAGTAATGAATCACACTTTTAATATAACATCATCACAAAGAGCGATTATTAATTTGCGTTATACCCCAAACACCAACACAACCAATCAGGTAAGCCGCTTTAGAGGACAACAATTTGTAGTTTTCTTTTGGATTACTGGTTTTGAAAGTGTAGCCAGTTCAAAAGCACCCACTTACACCGCAGGTCTCGATACGGCACCGGGAGGGCGATTTGATATGACGGGTTTGGCGGGAGGCTTAGGCACAGATCCATTACTAACAGAATTTTTTGCCAATTTGAATGCCGATTATTTTACTTTTATACCAACATGGAGTTCGATGGCAATCTCAAATACTCAAAATATATACTCTCCGGTAACTGGAAGTTCAGTTACTCCATTTGCGGCTTCATCTATCCC
>CALQCV020000051.1 GCA_943329165.2 Candidatus Nitrotoga sp. CP45
AATGACAGAACCTTCAACTATGCCGGAATGTATACAGATGCCAATGGCGATACTCGTTTTTATGACAATCAAACGGATAACTATCAGCAAGACCATTACCAATTGCATTGGAACGAAAGAGTTTCAGAAAACTGGAGTAGTAATTTAGCGTTACATTATACGAAAGGAAAAGGCTATTATGAAGAATATCAAAACGGACAGGATTTTGCTGATTATGGTTTAACACCAATTAGTATTGATGGAACAATTATCGACAATACTGATTTAATTCGTCAAAAATGGTTAGACAATGATTTTTATGGCTCCACTTTTTCTGCTAATTACAGGAAAGATAAATTGGATATCATCATTGGTGGCGGTTGGAACAAATATGAAGGCAAGCGTTTTTGGCAAGTAATTTGGGCGCGCTATGCTTCTACAAGCGAATTGGGAGATCATTACTATGATGATGTTGCCAACAAAACCGATGGTAATGTATTTGCCAAAGCCAATTATCAAGTTACTGAAAAAATCAGTCTTTATGGTGATTTGCAATACCGAAATGTAAATTATAAAGCCGATGGTGTACAACCGACTTTGGTGAATGACACTTTTAATTTCTTTAATCCAAAAGCTGGTTTAAATTATAGTTTCAATGATATAAACACGTTCTATTTCTCTTATGCCAAAGCCAATCGCGAACCTAATCGAACCGATTACGAAGGTGGAAACGTAAAATCAGAAAAACTAGATGACTTTGAATTAGGTTGGCGATTTGTTTCTGAGAAAGCAAAAATCAATACCAATATTTATTACATGGCCTACAAAAACCAATTAATACTAACAGGAAACTTAGATGATGTTGGCAATCCTATCCGTTCTAATAGTGAAAAAAGTTACCGTTTAGGTCTTGAAGTTGATGCCACTATTGCACTTACAAAACAATTTATCATTCGTCCTAATTTCACATTAAGTCAAAATCGAAATATTGATTTGAATTTAAATGGAGTAAATGTTGGAACAAAAGATATTGCCTATTCGCCATCAGTAATTGCTGGAAACATTTTGGTTTATAAACCTAACGATAAACTTCAAATTTCTTGGCTTTCAAAATTTGTAGGTGAACAATACCTGAATAACATTGAATTGCCTGCAGCTAAGTTGGTAGATTACTTTGTAAACGATTTAAATATTGCCTATGAAATCAAGCCAAAGTCCGTATTTAAATCTATTGTTTTGACAGGTTTGGTGAATAATATTTTAGACAAACAATACGTTTCCAATGGATATATGTATGACGTTTATCCATATTATTATCCTCAAGCAGGAATTAATTTTTTAGCGGGAGCAACACTGAAGTTTTAATACAAAAAAGCTAGATAAATTGACACTTTTTTTATTAATTGGTAACATATAAATAACCGCCGCTAACTTGCACTCGGTATTGTTTCATAGGATAAGGTTGTCCCGGTGATTGACCTGAAAATAAATTGTAAGTCGTATTGTCGCACAAACATTTTGCTTCAATACCCGTAATTGTCATTGGCGATGTACACGTATTAAAAGGCTGATTCGGACATGCTAAATCAAAAGCAACAAAGTTGCCGTTGCCGGCATTAAAAACTACAATTCCTCTGGCGCCGGAACTTGGAGAATAATCTACATAATGATTGCTAGCGAATTGTAAATTGCTATAAGCAGGCAAACTCAAATTGAGTTGTAAATTAACCTGATAAGTAGGTATGTTTGGATTGTTGTTATTAATACTTCCTCCATCACAACCGATGATAAGTGAAATGAATGCAAAAAGAATTAAAATCTTCTTCATATAAAATTATTAGAAATACATAGCGAAACAAATTTAATTTAATTAACTTTGACAAGCGTTAAAATAACGTCAACAATTTCGAAATAAAATTAAAATAATATCTTTGCAAAAAGAAATCCCATTGCGATGGGATTTTTTCTATTTATATAAAAGAGGAAATCATGAGTACAGTATCATATTACACAGCAGAAGGGTTAAAGAAATTAAGAGAAGAATTAGATCAATTAAAAAGCATAGAAAGGCCTAAAGCTTCTCAAGCTATTGCTGAAGCAAGAGACAAAGGCGATTTGTCTGAAAATGCAGAGTACGATGCAGCAAAAGAAGCACAAGGAATGCTAGAAATGAGAATTGCTAAGCTAGAAGAAGTGCACTCAAACGCTCGATTAATAGACGAAACACATCTTGATGTTTCTAAAGTTTTGGTTTTATCTAATGTAAAAATTAAAAACCAAGCTAATGGGATGGAGTTGAAATATACTTTAGTTGCCGAAAGCGAAGCGGATTTAAAATCCGGAAAAATTTCTGTAACGTCTCCGATTGGTAAAGGATTACTAGGAAAATCAGTTGGACAGGTTGCTGAAATTACCGTTCCAAACGGAAAATTAAGCTTTGAAGTTCTGGAGATTTCAAGAGACTAATTAGTGTTCAGTAATCAGTCCCAAAGTTTCGGGATTAGTGATCAGTTAAAGACATGAGTTCAATATTTACTAAAATAGTTAACGGAGAAATACCTTGTTATAAAATAGCCGAGGATGAAAATTATCTGGCTTTTCTCGATGTAAATCCAAATGCAAAAGGACACACGCTTTGCATTCCAAAACAAGAAATCGATAGCATTTTTGATCTGGAGGAAGAGTTGTATTTGGGCTTAATGAAATTTTCCAGAACAGTCGCCAAAGCGGTTGAAAAAACAGTAGAATGCAAACGCATTGGTGTTGCTGTTGTTGGTTTGGAAGTGCCGCATGCGCACGTGCATTTAATTCCTTTACAAGACATGGACGATATGCGTTTTCAAAGAAAAGTGTCATTAACTAAAGAAGAATTTCTAGAATTAGCAAAAGCTATTCAAAGTAATTTATAAAACTAAAAATCTCGATTTATCGAGATTTTTTTATGTCTTTTTAAAAGAAACCTGTATTGTTGTTCCCTTTCCAATTTCAGAACTTAAAACTTTTATTTTTCCTTTGTGGTATTCTTCCACGATGCGTTTGGTAAGAGACAAACCCAATCCCCAACCCCGTTTTTTTGTAGTAAAACCAGGTTCAAAAATGCGTTTGAATTGGTTTTTCGGAATACCATTACCGGTATCGGAAACTAAAATTTTAACTAAATTATTGTCATTTTCAATCACTACCGAAATTTCCCCTTTGCCTTTCATAGCATCAATGGCGTTTTTAACCAAGTTTTCTACGGTCCAGCTATGAAGTGTCGGATTTAAAGAAATCATAATAGGTTTTTTTGGTGCTTTAAAGGAAAATTCCACTTGTTTTGAAAACCGCGATTTTAGATAATCGAAAGATTGTTCCGTTTCTTCAATAATATTCAGGCGTTTTAAGACAGGTTCAGAGCCAATTTTTGAAAATCTATCCGTGATGGTCTGCAATCGGTTAATGTCTTTTTCAATTTCGGTAACAGTTGTTTCATCTACATTATCAGCTTTCATGATTTCCAACCAACCAATTAAGGATGACAATGGCGTCCCAATTTGATGTGCTGTTTCTTTTGCCATTCCTGCCCAAAGTTTATTTTGGGTTGCCATTTTGGTGCTACGGTAAAAGTTGTAAACCAAAGCGCCAAAAAGAACAATAATCAATAGTAAAGTAATGGGATAGTATTTTAGTTTGTTGAGTAAAGAGGAATTCCCATAATATAAATACTGCACTTGTCCCGGGCCAATTCTTATTATAATCGGGTCATTTTGTTTTTTTAATTTTTCCAAAAAATCAGCCAGGCGAACTTTATCTTTTATAATGTTTTCATCAATATTGGTGGTGTTGATAATGACATTTTTTTCGGTTAAGATAATTGGAATCGTTTTGTTATTACTCATAACCTGACGGGGAAGTTCTACATCGTCCCTTAAAGGGTCAGCGTTGAGCAATGTTTTTAAACTTTCTGCCCAAATTTCCATTTTAACGCGCTCATCGTTTTTGAAGATTTGAAAAAAAGAATAGGTATTCCACAATATCAAAATCACAATGACAAAGGAAGCCAAGATGATAAACCAACGGGTAAGGTTTCGTTTTTCGGAAAACTGCATTGACAAATTTTTTATAAATATAATTAAAAGTATTAAAGATTAAACTTATTACATTTGTAAAAAACCGCAAAACAAAATGCTAAGTTTCGAACCACACACACTTTCTCCGGCGCAATTACAAGGCTATTTGCAAAGCGCTGTAGCACCAAGACCAATTGCTTTTGCAAGTACTATGGATAGTAATGGGAAGCCCAATCTGTCTCCTTTTAGTTTCTTTAATGTGTTTAGTTCCAATCCACCAATTTTGGTTTTTTCGCCAGCACGTCGAGTTAGAAATAACACCACTAAACATACGCTCGAAAACTGTCAGGATACTAAAGAAGTAGTCATAAATGTGGTCAATTATGATTTGGTTCAACAAGCGTCTTTATCAAGCACGGAATATCCTGATGGGGTAAATGAATTTCTGAAATCGGGTTTGACGATGTTACCTTCGGATATGGTAAAGCCGTATCGCGTTGCTGAAAGTCCGGTACAATTAGAATGCAAAGTCAACGAAATTATCGCTCTCGGGAATCAAGGTGGCGCAGGAAATTTAATTATTTGCGAAGTCGTCAAAATTCACATCCACGAAAATATATTAGATGACAAAAATAGGATAGATCAAAACAAAATTGATTTGGTTTCCCGTCTTGGTGGAAATTGGTATTCGCGTTCCAATCAAGGTTTGTTTGAAGTCGAAAAACCATTGACAACACTGGGAATCGGAGTAGATGAAATACCGGATTTTATTAAAAAAAGCCCTGTTTTTGACGGCAATGATTTAGGAAAATTAGGTAATGTAGAAGCATTGCCAACACAAGAAGAAATTACTATATTTGTAAAGCAAAATTTTACGATTAAAGGTGTTTTGAGTTCGGATGATGAAATGAAAATACACCAAAAAGCAAAAGAATATTTGAATAATAATGACGCACTTTCGGCTTGGAAAGTGCTTTTAGCAAAACAATAATTATGGAAGTTACAGGAAAAATTAAGGTGGTCAATGCAGAGCAACAAGTTTCTGCTTCATTCAAAAAAAGAGAATTGGTTGTGGCAACAGAAGAGCAATATCCACAATTTATCAGCATCAACTTTGTACAAGACAAATGCGATTTGTTGAACAATTACAATGTGGGTGATGCTGTAAAAGTGTCAATCAATTTAAGAGGAAGAGAATGGGTAAACCCACAAGGAGAAACCAAATATTTCAACGACATTCAAGGTTGGAGAGTTGAGAAACTACAAGCAGAAGCACCTGTGGCAGGAATGGCTCCAATGCCACCGGCAGAAGCTTTTGCACCAGCAACCAACTTCAATGAAGAAGCGCATGACGATTTACCTTTCTAAAAAAGAGAAAAGAATAAAGAGTATAGAACAAAGATTGTCATTCTAAATGTTAAGCCAAAAGGTTAATTTAGAATGACTTTTTTATTGCTCTTTTGTCTATTCTCTATTTTCTATATTCTATTTCTCTCAAATATGTATTTTCTATCCAAAGAACTCTATTTTCCTCCAGTCGACGAAGCTTCCATAGAAGGCGTTCTTGCTATTGGTGGCGATTTGTCTGTGGAGCGATTGCAACTTGCTTATCGTAGTGGAATTTTTCCTTGGTTTAATGAGGATGAACCAATATTGTGGTGGTCACCGCCAGAGAGAATGGTAGTTGCCCCATCTATTTATAAAGTTTCGAAAAGCATTCGAAACCTGCTCAATCAAAATAAATTTCGAGTTACGTTTAATCAAAACTTCAAGGAAGTAATTCTGGGTTGTCAGCAAATAGAGCGTCCAGGTCAGAAAGGAACATGGCTTTCGGATGATTTTATAAATTCCTATACCAAACTCTATGAAATGGGAATTGCAAAATCGGTTGAGGTTTGGCAAAATGATGAATTGGTCGGCGGTTTATACGGCGTTGATTTAGGTCACATTTTCTGTGGCGAAAGTATGTTTTCCAAAGTCCCAAATGCCAGTAAAATTGCGTTTGTAACTTTGATTCAATATCTTAAAGAAAACAATTATAAACTTTTAGATTGCCAAGTGCATAATGATCATTTAGAAAAACTAGGTGCTTTTGAAGTTTCGAGAGAAACGTTTATGAAAGTATTGAATAGTTAGTCGCAGTATTTAGTCTCAGTTTACAGTATATTTCTGCAAACTGAGACTGCGACTGAAAACTACTTCCTCTTCCAACAGTCTTCCACGTGGTCATTAACCATTCCGGTTGCCTGCATGTGCGCATACACAACGGTTGAACCTACAAATTTAAAACCGCGCTTTTTTAAGTCTTTGCTAATTTCATCCGAAAGTGGCGTCTTAGCTTTTACATCGCTGATTTTTTTGACATTGTTAGCAATAGGTTTTCCACCGGTAAAACCCCAAATGTATATAGAGAAACTTCCAAATTCTTTTTGCACTTCTATAAAAGCAATTGCATTAGAAACGGTTCCTCTAACCTTTAATTTATTTCGAATAATTCCGGCATCTTGCAATAATTCTTGAATTTTATCTTCATCATATTGCGCCACTTTTTTATAATCGAATTGGTCAAAAGCCCTACGAAAGTCATCTCTTTTTTTTAAAATCGTATGCCAACTCAAACCTGCCTGAAAAGTTTCGAGCACCAAAAACTCAAACAGTTTATCATCATCATAAACCGGAATCCCCCATTCGTTATCGTGATAATCTCGGTACAAATCGTCTTTTTCACACCAAGCGCAGCGTGTTTTATTTTCCATCTGTCGCGATGTATTTATCAATTAAGTTATGTCCTAGATAAATCATAGGTGTCATCAAAACTGCAATCGCTAATTTCACACTATAACCCGTCATTGCTGAAAGAAAAAAAGTTTTTGTATCCATAATTCCCGGTAACCAAAACGCAATTCCCAAAACGATAAAACTATCAAACAATTGAGAGATTACTGTAGAACCAGTGCTTCGCAACCAAATCATTTTGTTTCCCGTTTTTCTTTTTAAAAAATGAAATAGGCTCACGTCAATTAATTGTGAAATTAAAAAGGCTGTTATGCTTCCTAAAATTATCAATTGGCTTTGTCCAAAAACTGTATTAAACTGTGATGTCGAAACGGTACTTATACCAGACGATGGAATTTTCATCGCAAAAAACAAAACAATAAATGTATAGGCAATTAAACAGGCCGTGATAATCGAAAGTTTACGAACGCCTTTTTCGCCAAAATATTCGTTAATCAAATCGGTGGTCACAAAAACAATTGGCCACGGCAAAATACCGATACTCATTACCGCTGGACCAACATCAATTAGCTTTCCTCCGATAAGTTCTGCTACGACAGCATTGGTAATAAATATTCCTGCAAGAATGACATATACAATGTTTTTTTTGGATTGAAACATAGGGTTACTTTTTTCTCAAATTTATGCAATTTTGGTTAATGATTATTATCTAGAGAGATGAATTGTTTTTTCATTACTTTTGAGACATCAAAGAAATAAACTAATGAAAAAAATAATTTTAACGTTGATTCTGATTGCCCCAACTGTTATGGTAAATGCACAAGCAAATCGAAATTCTTTTTTAAACGATTGGACTGGTCCTTATGGCGGCGTTCCTGCGTTTACAGATTACAAACTAAATGATTTAAAGCCTGGAATTGAATTTGCTATTCAGGAGAAATTGAATGAAATTTCTAAAATTGCCAACAATCCAAAGCCAGCAACTTTTACTAATACAATTGTGGCGTTAGAAAAATCGGGTAAGAGATTCAGCCAAATTTATGCGGTTTTTGGAATTTATAGCTCGAATATGAACAGCCCGGAATTTGAGCCGATCGAAACCGAAATGACGCCTAAGGTGTATGAACTCAATAATAAAATTTATCAAAACACGAAGTTGTTTGCCAGGATTTCTAAAGTATATAATTCGCCTGTAACCAAAAAACTAACTAAAGAACAACAACGATTAGTTTGGTTGTATTATTCCAACTTTGTCCGCGAAGGTGCTAAAGCGGATGCAAAATCAAAACTTAGAATTGCCGCTATTAATCAGGAATTGGCAGGGTTATTTACCAAGTTTAGCCAAAATCAATTGGCAGATGAAAGTAATTTTTATTTAGAATTAAAAAGCGAATCTGATTTTGATGGCTTACCAGACGAATTAAAAAATGCCGCTATTTCTGATGCTAAAGACAGAAAGCTTGCAGTAATGGGCTGTATTGCTAATACACGTTCTTCAATTGAACCGTTTTTGACATTTTCAAACCGCAGAGATTTAAGAGAAAAAGCATTTCAGATTTTCACTAGTCGTGGAGATAATGCCAACGCCAATAACAACAATAAGACATTAGTTCAGATTTTGAAACTGCGTGCGGAAAAAGCCAAATTGTTAGGATTTAAAACTTTTGCCGATTGGAGTTTGTCAAATACTATGGCGCAGAAACCACAAAAGACCTTAGATTTGATGATGTCTGTCTGGACACCAGCAGTCGAAAAAGTACATACTGATGTTGCTGATATGCAGAAAATGGTAGATACAGAAGGCGAAAATTTCAAAATTGCGGCTTGGGATTATCGTTACTATTCAGAAAAAGTCAGAAAAGCAAAATATGATTTAGATCAAAATGATTTAAAACCGTATTTGCAATTAGAGAAATTGCGCGAAGGAATGTTTTGGGTTGCCGGAGAAATTTTTCATTTAGGATTTAAACAAGTTACCAATGTTCCCGTTTTTCATCCTGATGTTAGAGTTTGGGAAGTTTATAATAAAGACACAAAAAAGATAGTTGGCGTTTGGTATTTTGATCCTTATGCACGCAAAGGAAAACGTTCAGGAGCATGGATGAATGCTACGCGTGAACAGAGTAGAGTGAATGGCGATGTGATTACTATTGTATCAAATAACTGCAATTTCATTAAAGGGAAAGATGGTGAGCCAATTTTGATTTCATGGGACGATGCCAGTACGCTGTTTCATGAATTTGGACATGCCTTACACGGTTTGAATTCTAATGTGACTTACCCAAGTCTTTCAGGGACAAATACACCAAGGGATTATGTGGAGTTCCCCTCGCAGGTTATGGAACGTTGGTTGAGTACACCACAAGTATTGAATCAGTTTGCGTTGCATTATAAAACTGGCGAACCAATGCCAATGTCTTTGGTAGAAAGAAATGACAGAGCAGCAACATTTAACGAAGCGTTTTCAACGGTAGAAACAATTGCAAGTGCTTTGGTTGATATGAAGTTACACTTGTTGGAAAATCCGGATATTGATCCGAAACAATTTGAAAAAGAAACTTTGGATAAATTGAATATGCCAAATGAAATCGTGATGCGTCATCGTATTCCACAGTTTGGACATATCTTTTCTGACGATGCTTATGCTGCGGGTTATTATGGTTATTTGTGGGCTGATGCTATTAGTGCTGATGCAACAGAAGCCTTTACTGAAACCAAAGATGGGTTGTATGATAAAGAAGTTGCAAAACGATTACATGATTATGTTTTTAGTATAGGAAATACAGTTGATCCTGTAATTGCGTATAAAAAATTCCGTGGCAGAGATGTAAATACAGATGCTTTGATGCGAGCAAGAGGTTTCGAAGTTCAGAAGAAATAATAAGCAAAAAACCCAAATCTATCGATTTGGGTTTTTTTATTTTTCCGGATTAGATTCTAATACAAGTTCAGAATAAATTATCCTAAAGCAACTCTATTAAAACCAGTAATTTCAACGTTGAATCCTTTAACATAATCGCCTACTTTTTTACTGTCATCTTTGATGAAGTTTTGATCTAATAAAGCTTTCTCTTGATCTAAAGTTGTATTGTCAGAGATGAAACGTTGCACTTTTCCAGGAATAATTTTATCCCAAATTTGTTCTGGTTTACCTTCCGCTTTTAATTCAGCTTTAGCATCTTCTTCCGCTTGTTTTAAAACTTCTTCAGTTAATTGAGAGAAAGAGATATATTGAGGAACATTTTTCAAAGTTTTCCCTAAACGTTTTGCTTCTTCATTTTCTTTTTCGATAACAGCAATACGAGCAGCAAGTTCAGAAGCAACGAAAGCAGGATCAAAATCTTTGTAAGATAATGTATCAGCTCCCATAGAAGCAACTTGCATAGAGATGTCTTTTGTTAAAACATCAGCGTTATCAATTTTACTAGAAATAGCTGTTATAGCAGCGATTTTGTTTACGTGAACATAAGATCCAACAAATGCGCCTTCTAAAATTTCAAAACCACCGATTTCAATTTTTTCACCAATAACACCT
>CALQCV020000052.1 GCA_943329165.2 Candidatus Nitrotoga sp. CP45
ATAACCTAATTGGTAAAAATCAGTATTAGTCCATTTGCCTTTTTTGCCTTTATACTCTTTTAAATAGGGTAATGCTTTTTCGTATTGCTGTAAATTAAAATAGCTTTCGCCAATGATTTTGTTCAATTCTGATTTTTCGGAAGCGTTCGATTTTGGCATGGCAGCAAGACCAGCATCAATGGCTTTTTGAAAACTTCCTTCCTTGAAAGCCATATCTGCTTTAAAATACGATAATTTATCCGAATACTTTTCTTCGCCTTCTACTTTTTGGAAATACTTATTAGCCTCTTGATAATTGTTTCCTTCATATTGCATAAATCCTAAATAATAATTGGCTTGCGTTCCATATACTTTAGAATTAATTACTTTATTAAAATAATTGGCTGCTGTTTTTTTATCGCCTGCCGTGAAATATGCGTATCCTTTTTGGAAAGTATATTTTTCAGTTTGCTCATAAGTCAGCGCATTTTCATCAACTTTGTCAAAATATTGCAGCGCTTGTGGAAACTTTCCTTGTTCAAAATAATATTGCGCTACTTCAATATAAGCTTGATTTTGTTTTGAGCTCGTTGGATAATCTGAAACAAATTTTTCCATCAATTCATCGGCATTATTCTGATTGAGATGTATTGCACAAATACCAATATAATAAGCACATTCTGCCTGAACATCTTGAGCCGTATTGTCTTGTTTTACTTTATCAAATAAAATTTGAGCTGATTGGTATTGTCTATTTTTAAACAACAAAATCGCATTATCAAATTCAGACAAATTATTGGTATAAATAGCCGACTGTTGTCCTGAAACATTAGATAGTCCAGCTATAAAAAATAGAAAAAATAACATTAAAATCTTGCGCATAGTTTTTATTTTAATTTATCCAAAAATATACTCTATATAACTATAACGAAAAAACATCACTATTTATTATAAACATTGTTGTAAACAATTTGATTTAGGATTTAGGATTTGGGATTTAGGATTTTTATTTGCTATTTTTACCCAATAAACGAATTACTCATGTCAGAAACTGTTTTATCTTTAAAAAACGTAACCATTTACCAAGAAAACAAAGTGATTTTGTCACAAATAAATCTTGAAGTTAAAGAAGGAGAATTCCTTTATATCATTGGTAAAACCGGAACTGGAAAAAGTAGTTTTATGAAAACGCTCTACGGTGATTTGCCTTTGACTGTTGGTTCGGGAAATATTGTTGGTTATGATTTATTGAACTTAAAAGAAGATGACATTCCGTTTTTGAGAAGAAAAATTGGAATTGTTTTTCAGGATTTTCAATTGCTGCCGGACAGAAGCGTGAATGAAAATATGCTGTTTGTTTTGAAAGCAACCGGCTGGACAGACAGAACTGAAATGCAGGTCAAAATTGACGATGTTTTACAACGCGTTGGCATGATTGGTTTGACAAATAAAATGCCGCACCAACTTTCGGGTGGTGAGCAACAAAGAGTAGCTATTGCCAGAGCACTATTGAATGACCCTGAATTAATCTTAGCTGATGAGCCAACAGGAAATCTTGATCCACAAACGAGTGCTGAAATTTTAGGTGTTTTGAAAAAAATAAATGAAAACGGAAAAACAGTTATCATGGCGACTCACGATTATGCTGTAATTATGAAATTCCCGGCAAAAACACTGAAATGCGAAGACAGCACTATTTTTGAAGTGGTTCAAAAAACGGTTTAATTCTTTTAATTTCCGATAAATATTTCACCAAAAGCAAAATTACAAAAGGAAAAGTCACAAGGTGAAATCTATCGCCTTGACCGCAAGATATTCCGGATAAAATTATAATGTATGCTATAAAAAAGGCCACAAAAAAATATCCTTTTTCTTTCCTGAAATTCTTATACAAAAAGAAAGTTGACAGCAAAACCGCCAACAAGGTAAAAAATCTGTTTTGCCATTTGGTGATATCGAAAAAAAATGCTTTCCAAAACGTAAAATATTCTTTATTTTCATGATTTTTTAATTCTTCGATACAGCCATTTCCTGTTTTGGAATTTTCTATCACATCTGAAAAATAAGCTTTTACCAGATTTGAAAAATTAGTTCTGATTTGGTGTTGTAAATCTTCTAATGCCGCTATCTTTTGATCTGTAAAATCCAAACTAAATAAATATTGTTCTCTTGGATTATTGATTTGGTTGTATTCTTTTCCGTGTTTAAAACACTCCGCTTTACTGCAAATGTAATTGTGGTAGGTCACGCCATCAATATAACTGATTGTGAAATCGCCATATTGTGCTTTCATCCCAACAACTTGAATCGTTATCATCAACAAACTTCCATAAATGAAAATCATGCTTTTGGATTTATAATTTTTAATAAATTCTTTGATAAAAAACAAAGTGATAAAAATGGCAATGAACTTGGAAGCAGGTTTAATCAGCATACTTGATAAGAACAAAGAAACAGAAAATGATAGATACCAAAACTCAGTTGTTTTATAATATTGAAACATCAAATAAAAAGACAACATGATGAAAAAGACAAAAATATTTTCGGTAAGCAAATGAAAGTTCAAAATGATACTTCCCAACATAAAAAAAGGAAGAATTGCAAATGTAAATGCCAAACTCTCCTTGACAAATTGCTTTAAAATTTCAAATAAAAGAACTGAAGTACAAAGCCAACAAAAAATATTAACCAACAAACTCCACTTAAAAATCCCAGCATCTGAACTTCCAAATAAATACGGAATTCCTGTGATAAATGCCATCAACATCGGGCGATAGTAATGACCTGTAAATTTCAGATACATTTTTTGAGCCGACTCCAAATAGTTGGAACAATCTCCATAAATCAACGTTTGTTTGTCTAATTGCAATAGAAAATTCAATACTTCTAAACAACACAAGCCCACAAAAATGATAAGAAAATGATATTTATATTTTAGCAAAAAAGACTTCATCAGTGTTTGTCCTTTTTATAAACATGCGGATTTTCTTTTATTCCTTTTTTGAATATTTGACGCAAAGTCATTCGCAGAAAAGTGTCTACTTGTAAAACCAAATCGGAGAATTTATTTTCAGGGCGCCCACGAAATGAAGTGACGTGAAATCGATCTGAATCCTGCAAAGGAGAACTGGCAAAATAATAATTAGAAACGCAACGACGATAATCATCAAAAACTACTGGAGAAACCGAATGCAATGAATTATTATGCGTTTCCATCACAACCAATCGGTTGAATTTACTGTGAATGGTGGTTTGCTTTTGCCTCAAGCCATTTGGCCAAAGTTCCAAATTGCCACCATTGGTTTCTTCCCAGTTTGGCGTAACATAATACAACAAATTCAACACGCGCCACAAATTGCGATCTTTATCGTGCGAATTATCTAAATGTGGATTTAGAAACTGTTTCTTTCCCATTAGAGAAATCCCGCCAGCATATAGATTTATATCTGGAATTGGATTCTCTATATTGCAAATTTCACCGACAATTTTGACTATTCTTTCATCTTGAAAAGCATAAATTATTTCCTCTAGCAAAGGATGATATAAATTCATTTGAGCTGCAACATACTTGTCTTCGCGCAAACTTTTCTTTAAAATCATTTGCTCGGGTTTGGGAAAAACTGCGTGAATTTGTAACGCAATATCATTGGGTAACAAATCATCGAGAAAAAAATAACCAATATTTGAATCTGAATTTTGAAATTCAGTCTTGAGTCGCTCCTTCTCAGAAACAAGTCGGTCAAAAATCAACGTTGCTAATTCTATTCGGTTCATAAAGGTTAGAATTATAAAAAAAACATTTTCTTTGTAAATATATTATTAAATTCTGTTTTTCTCAATGATTTCAATTTTAATTCCTACCTACAATTATAACACTTTGCCTTTGGTAGAAGAATTGTATCGTCAGGCTGTTTCGGAAAGTATTGAATTTGAAATTATTGTGGCCGATGATGCTTCACCCTTAAATGAAAACACCGAAATCAATTCAAAAATAAATCAGATCGTAAATTGTCAATTTGAGCGTAATGAAATTAATCTCGGTCGTGGCCAAAACAGAAATGCTTTGGTTCAAAAAGCAAAATACGATTGGGTTTTACTGATGGATTGTGACACTTTCCCGAAAGACAAAAATTTTATAAGAAACTATATTGAAAGTAGAAAAAATCGGGAAGAGAAAGTAATTTTTGGAGGCATTATCTATTACAATGAAAAACCAAAAGACGACGAAATGCTACGATGGATTTTTGGCAAAAGCAGAGAAGATATTCCTTTGAGTAAAAGACTTGCCAATCCTTTTCATTATACTTTAATTTCAAATATTTTAGTACAGAAAGAAATCCTACTTAAACATCCGTTTGACAGTGAAATTTATAATTACGGTTATGAAGATATTGTATTTATTTTGGGCTTAAAAAAAGAACAAATTGCTATTGGTCATATCGAAAATTCGGCCTTTCATCTGAATTTGGAAAAATCAGCAATTTTTCTAGAAAAATTCCACAGTTCATTACAGAATCTAAAATTGGTTATCGATAAAAACATCATTAATCCTGAAGACACCGCATTAACCAAAATATATTTCAAGTTGAAACGATTGCATTTGGTAAAAGCTGTTGCTATTGGATTTAAAATACTTAAAAACTCTTTTACCAAAAATTTACTCTCAAAAAATCCTTCACTATTCATCTTTGACCTGTATCGATTGGGTTATTTTTGTCAAATAAATTCTCGTTAATGCCCTATTTTTCAATAGTCATACCCGTTTATAACAAAGAAAAATTTGTTGTCAAAACAATAGAAAGTGTTTTGAGCCAGACATTTACTGACTATGAAATAATCATTGTAAATGATGGTTCAACCGATCAAAGCGAAGCCAAAATTTCAGTATTTAAAGACAACCGAATTCAATATTATTCCAAAAAAAATGAAGGTGTTGCTCTAGCCAGAAACTTAGGAATAGAAAAAGCAACCGCTGATTATATTTGCTTCTTAGATGCAGATGATTATTGGTATCCTACCTTTTTAGAAACGATGCAACGCTATAGTTCAGAACTTCCTGAACAAAAAGTTTATGCTGCTGCTATAGAAATTGAAACCAAAAACAAAACCATTCCGGCGCACTATTCTATTGAGTCAACATCAGATTTTGAAATAGTGAATTTCTTTAATGCCAGCCAAAAAGAATGTGCATTGTGGACATCGAGTGTTTGCATTCACAAAAGTGTTTTTGAGAAATTGGGCAACTTTGACACCAAAATAAAACACGGTGAAGACACCGAATTGTGGATTAGAATTGGATTACAATTCCCAATTTTTTTTATACGCAAAATACTGGCGCGCTATGTCTATGACGACAAAAGCATCTCTCGAAATACTAACTATTATTTTGAGCAATATACTTTCGATAAATATGCTTTAGAAGAAAAGAATAATTCTGCGTTGAAAAGGTATATGGATTTAAATCGGTTTTCGGCTGTGATAAAATGTAACCTCCATGGTGATTGGAAAACAGCACAAGAAATTTATTCCGAAATCGATTTGAAAAATCTAAGTTACAAAAAGAGAATATTGCTTGAATTACCTCCAATTATGTTAAAACCATTAATCAGTCTACAACTATTTTTAGGAAATTCCGTTTTTAGATAATTTAAAATCTTCAAAATCACGGATATAATCTTCCTCTACAAAAACATCAGAAGCTATAACTAAGCAAACCGAACCCGAAGAAAAGTTCTCCAGTTCCCGCCAAATACCATTTGGAATCAGTAACCCCACGTTGGGTTTATTCAATATAACAGTTTTTTGTTCGTTTCCGTCATCTACAATCACATCAAAACTACCGCTCAACGCTACCAAAAGTTCCTGGCAATCTTTGTGTGAATGCCCACCACGTGTTCCGCCACTCGGAATATCATAAAGATAATAAATGCGCTTCATTTCAAATGGAACCGCATTTCCTTCTATAACCGAAAGGTTGCCCCGTGTATCGTGCACTTTGGCAATATCAATTATCTGAACGTCGTTTATGTTTGTCATTTTTCGGATAGTAATTGTTTCCATTGTTGCGCAATGGTTGTCAAAGATAAATGTTCTACGCTTTTTTGCGCATTATTTTTACAAGTTTGATATAATTTTTCATCTTCAATCATCTTTTTTATCGCTTCAGCTAAGGCATTTTCGTTGTTGTTTTCTACTAATAATCCGTTAAAATTATTTTGGATGATTTCTTTTGGTCCGGTTTCGCAATCAACGGAAATTACTGGAGTTCCAACTGCCAATGATTCAATTATCGACATAGGAAATCCTTCAAACCTACTTGTCAATAATGAAGCCCTGGCATGGCAAACATAAGGAAAAACATCTTCATGAAAAGGTAGCACCTGAACATACTCAATCAAGAACATTTTTTTAATTTTTGCTATCAAATTGTCCTTACTTGGTCCATCTCCCATAATAATCAGATGATAACCTTGTTTTATTGCCTGAGATTGCTGAAATGATTCTAACAACAGGGTGAAGTTTTTTTGATTTTCCTCTAATCGTCCAAAAAAAATAAAATACTTTTCAGGTAAATTATTGGGTTTTTCAGCATTAAAATCTTGAAATACAAGAGGATTATAGATAGTTTTAGTGTTTTTTATTTGATACTTAACATTTACCAATTGCTCTATACTTTTAGAAACACAAACTATCTTAACGGCATTTTTATATACTATTTTTGAAAAGAAAACTGAAGGAGACAAATACATTTGAACTTTAGAAATGTGAACCATGTAAAAAACTTTAAGCTTATTGTAAACCCATTGAGTAAAAATCTCTCTAATAATAGTCGGCCGAGAACGATTATCGATTACATATTCAATTTTATTTTCTGTTAAGTATTTCTTGAGTAAAATGCCCTTTTTTATTTTTCGAAAAACAACATTATCGTTTTGACATATTTCTCCCAAATTATAAAGTTTCCCATAAACCTGATAATTAACCTCATTCAAAATGATAATATTATGCACTTCATAACCCAAATTAGTTAGCATTAGACCCAACAAACTTGCAAACCGTTCAGCACCACCAAGTCCAAGTGATGCGGAAACTATAGCAATTTTGTTGTTGTTTTTCATTTGTTACTTATATTGCATGAATATTTGTCAAATATAGAAATAACCTGTTTGGTGCAATTATTATAAACGAAAAAAAAATCAAAACAAACCACATAGAAACATAGAAAATAGGTTTGTCTAGTTCAATTGCTTCGCCAGTTCGCTATCGCTCGGGTCTTGAATAAACATAGCTCTGTTTTATCTATAAAAAATGAAACGCCTTGAAAAAAACTGTAAAAACTATGTTACTATATGGTTGTAATATAAAAAATTAAAATGAAGATTTTACTCATTGGAGAATACAGCAGATTGCACAATTCTTTAAAAGAAGGGTTGCAAAAGTTCGGACACGATGTGACCATTTTGGGTTTTAAAGATGGTTTCAAAGATTTCCCGGTCGATTTTCCATTGGAGAAAAAATGGGACTCAGGATTTCGAAAAAAAATTAAACTAGCGCTTTTAATCCTTACTGGTTTTGATATTTCTTCTTATTTAACGTATCGTCAATTCTGGAAAAACAAAAAAAAATTCAAAGGTTTTGATGTCGTTCAATTGATAAATGAGAATAGTTTTTTTTGTGATTATACCCATGAGAAAAAGATTTTGGAATACCTATTCAAACACAACCAAAAAGTGTTTCTGCTCTCGGCCGGTGATGATTATATGTATGTGAATTACAACTTTGAGCATCCCCAAAATCCGTCGATTGTGCAACCTTATTTAGCCGGAAAACTTGCGGATGCAGCCTTCTCCAATGTTTTAAAATTCAGAACTAAAGCTTTTGAAAAACTGCATAACTATATCTATGAAAATATCCAAGGGGTTATTGCAACTGATTTGGATTATCATCTTCCGTTACAAAATCATCCGAAGTATTTGGGTTTAATTCCGAGTCCGATGAATGTTGATACATTTCCAAAAAAGGAAGTAGTAATCAACGAGAGAATTGTCATTTTCCATGGTATCAACAGAGAAAGTTATTTCAAAAAAGGAAATGATTATTTTGAGAAAGCTTTGGAAATCATAATGAAAAAATATGACACCAAAATTGATGTTTTTGTCACCGAAAATGTTCCGTATAATGATTATATCAACCGATACAATCAAGCGCATATTTTGCTCGACCAATTATATGGCCATGACCAAGGAAGCAACGCATTAGAAGCAATGGCAAAAGGAAAAGTTGTTTTTACCAATGCGAGTACTATTTTTGAAAAGCATTATAAATTAACCGAAAAAGTTGCCATTAATGCATTACCCGACGTTGATTATTTAGTAAGTGAACTGTCTTTTTTAATTGAGAATCCAACTGAAATAATAGCGATTGGAAAACGCGCCCGTGCTTTTATAGAAAAGGAACATGATTATCTTAAAATTGCAGCCAAATTTTTAGCTATTTGGCAGAAAGCTAACGCTTGAAAAAGAGTTTTCTGAACATGAATAAAACTAGGAAAAAGCAAAGAACATTGGTGTAAAAATAAGCTTGCAAAACACCTTGAGTCGCATTTTGTTTTATCAGATAAAAAGAAAGTGAAAAGTACATTAAATTAAAAACTATTTCCACTAAAAAGTAACGTTTCATCATCGTTTTTACCAGAATTTGAAACCCAAAAGCTAATGTCATTATTCTGAAAAAATCACCCAAAAGCTGCCAAATCAAAATCGTTTCAATAGAAGAGAACTCAGCAGTAAATGCTAATTTTAGAATAATTCCTTTGGCTACATAAATCACAATAAGCATCAGCAAAAATAAAGGTACAAAAAGCTTGAAATACGATTTTAATTCAGCTTTAAATTCACTTTCAGTATTTATTGACGCCAACTTCGGCATATAATATAATGACAATCCCGAACTGAAAAATATCATATAAAAACTAGACAATCTATTGACGGCATCCCAAATTCCTGCTTCTTCAATAGAGTATTTCTCGACTATCATATTTCGTATACAAAGCAATGTCAACGGCGCAATTATAGCGGTTAACAATGCCATAACTGAAAACTTCTTGATGATGTTAAAATACTTTTTACTAATCAGTTTTTGAAGATCAAATTTGAAATAATTAGCATGTTTTCGAACAAAAACAAAGGTTACCAAAACCATCAAAACCTCGCCAATTGCAACGGACAAAAGTCCACCGAAAATATTCTTTTTCCAGATTAATAAAGCAGTCAATCCAAAAACTAAAATATTAGAAATGATTTGGATGAGCATTATTCTTCTAAACTTTTCCAAACCATTGTAAATGGCGAGCCAAAAGGTATTGATAACCATAAATGGCAATAACAATCCGAAAAAGCGAATTGGAATAACATAATTATTTGTATAAAATAAAAAGCTTGAAATTGGAGATGCAAAAGCCAAAACCAGTAATGCTAATGCAGTTGAAATGAATAAGAATATCCAAAAAAAAGTAGAGTAAATAACGGAAAGTTCTCGTTTATCTTCCTTGTTTTCTATAAACAATTTGACAATGGAATTGCTGACACCGAGCGTCGCAACCGATTTTATCATTAAGGCAAAGTTTCTAAAACTTCCCATTAAAGCCATACCTGATGTTCCCAGAAAAACGGAAATAATTTTAGAAGAAAAAATCCCCAAAAAAAAACTTACCGCAACTGAAAAAGAATTCAGCGACAAAACTTTTAGCAGCGTATTTTGTTTTAAAATTTTCAATTTAGAGATTTCGTATCACTCGCGCCGGATTCCCTGCAGCAATTACATTTTCAGGTATGCTTTTCGTAACAATAGAACCGTTTCCTATAACGGAATTTCTACCAATCGTTACTCCTTTTAATATGGTTACATCATCCCCCAAAAACACGTTTTCGGCAATAAAAACCGGAAACGATTTTAGCTCATCATCATTTCGTTTGTCAATTTCAAGATTGTGTCCGTCATTGTCAATTATGGCACAATTTACTCCAATTAGAACATTGTTTTGAATAGTTATTTTTGAAAAAGCTACGGCTGAAAAGGCATTATTAATAGAAACATTATCACCAATAGTA
>CALQCV020000053.1 GCA_943329165.2 Candidatus Nitrotoga sp. CP45
ACCACCATTTATAGTAACTATTGCTTCTGATTTTTGTACAAACATGCTAATTGTTGCTAATGTAGCTGTTGCATTTATTGGAGATAATGTTGAAGCATACATAGCGGCTGGTAAAGCACTGCTTTTTATTTCACTTCCAATAACGTGGTTTAATAATATACTTTTAAGGACAGCAGCATTAACATTTTCAACTGTTACACCAGAACCAAGTGTAGCAAAAAATGTATTAAAAGCTGCATTAGTAGGCGCAAATACTGTCCATTGTCCGCTTCCATCTAAAGTACTTACTAAATTGGTGCGTTCTAATGCTCTTACTAGAATTGAGAAATCTGCATCGCCTGATGCAATATCTACAATGGTTGGTTGACTATCACTATCACTACTGCAAGAGAAGATAGTTAGCGATAAAAATGCAATTCCAATAATTTTTGTTAATTTTTTCACAGTGTTTTTGTTTAATGTTTAACACAAATTTAAATTATTTTTATCTAACAAAATACAATAAAAATTAAACAAAACAATATTTATGTTAAAATCAACTATTTTTTAACCTATTAATCATTGACTTAAAGTTATAAACTCACTATTTTCTAACAGTTTTTTTGATTCGCTAATTGGTTAAACAGAAAACTTTTGATTAAAATAATTTTTTGAGTTGTTTTACGTTATAAGTAAAGACTATTTTTGTTGAAGCATGAAACACATAAAAAACATGAAATACATTATTGCATTATTGTTAACCTCTCTTTCATTGTATGCTCAGGATTTTAACAAAGTAGATGAAAACGGCAAGAAGCAAGGTTTTTGGAAAGGCGTTTATGAAACATCAAAGCGCCCGCGATACGAAGGGACCTTTGAGCACGGAAAAGAAATTGGAATGTTCAAATTTTTTGATGATACTAAAGCTGGAACGGTAATCGCAACACGTGAATTTAATGCAAAGGATAATTCGTGTAATACTATTTTTTACAATCAAAATAAAAATAAAGTAAGCGAAGGGAAAGTGATCAACAAGCAATTTGAAGGTGAATGGAAATATTACCATGAAGATTTGCTAACTATAATGACACTTGAACCGTATGCTGATGGAAAACTTAATGGCATTAGAAAAGTGTTTTATAAAAGCGGAAAAATAGCTGAAGAAACTACCTATAAAGAGGGAGTTAAAAACGGAATTTATAAAAGTTATGCTGAAAACGGAATAGTGCTAGAAGAAACAATATATAAAAATGGTTTATATGATGGACCAGCAATTTACAGAAATGCCACTAATGAAATTTCGGGACAGGGAGTTTATAAAAACGGGAAGAAAGTGGGGATGTGGAAAATGCTCGTAAAAGGAAAAATGAAAGATGTCAACATGAACTATCAAAATATAAAATTCAAAAAACCTGAAATGCCGAATCAGGCTGATGTTAAGGTTGAGGTTAAAGATGTGGAAAAACCCAATCCAGACATTGATAATGAAATTAAAAGAAAATTGGGAAGATAAATTAGTTTGTCTAGACATGATTTTTTTAAGGATTTTATATTATAAGATTATATAGAAATTGCGGTAACTTTGCCGCAAATTTTAGCAATAAAATGAAACGAGTTGTTGTTGGACTTTCCGGTGGTGTTGATTCGAGTGTTGCTGCTTATCTTTTAAAAGAACAAGGCTATGAAGTCATTGGTCTTTTTATGAAGAATTGGCACGATGATTCGGTTACCATTTCCAATGAATGTCCATGGCTCGAAGACAGCAACGACGCACTTTTGGTTGCTGAAAAACTGGGAATCCCTTTCCAAACTGTTGATTTAAGTGAACAATACAAAGAAAAAATCGTCGACTATATGTTCAAGGAATACGAACAAGGACGAACTCCAAATCCGGATGTATTGTGCAATCGTGAAATTAAGTTTGATGTTTTTATGAAAATTGCTTTAAGTCTTGGCGCCGATTATGTTGCCACGGGACATTACTGTAGGAAAGGCGAAATTAACATTGACGGCATGTCAACCTATCAATTGCTTGCCGGAAAAGACGGAAACAAAGATCAATCGTATTTCCTCTGTCAATTATCGCAAGAACAGTTGGCTAAGTCTTTATTTCCAATTGGCGAGTTGACCAAACCTGAAGTTCGTGAAATAGCTACGAAATTAGATTTGGTAACAGCTGAAAAGAAAGATTCGCAAGGATTGTGTTTTATTGGAAAAGTTCGTTTGCCCGAATTTTTGCAACAACAATTACAACCCAAAGAGGGTTTGATTTATGAAATTGATGCTAATAGTTCCATTTACAATCAAAAACAACCAAACTTTAATTCTCTAGAAGAACAATTAATTTTTGAATCCACTTCAATTCTCTATTCACCTGAAAATGGGAAAGTAGTCGGCAAACATCAAGGTGCTCATTACTTTACCATTGGGCAACGAAAAGGATTGAATGTTGGTGGAACAAAAGAAGCACTTTTCATCATCGCGACGGATGTAAAAACCAATGCGATTTATACTGGTCAAGGAGCAAATCATCCTGGCTTATTCAAAAAAACATTGAGAGTTCAACCTTCAGAAATTCATTGGATACGTGAAGATTTAGCGCTAAAAAACGGAGAAACTTTAGAAGTAATGGCTCGTATTCGTTATCGTCAAGCACTACAGAAAGCAACTTTACATCAATTTGAAAGCGGTTTGTATGTTTCTTTTGACGAACCACAATCGGCGATAACGGAAGGGCAATTCGTAGCTTGGAATATTGATGACGAATTAGTTGGTTCAGGAGTAATTTCATAAATTAGCATTCTCAAGGATTTAATGCTATGAACAAAATTTTCTTTATTGCACTTTTTCTTTTAAATTTCTTTAGTTATTCTCAAGAAGACGCTTGGGTTTATTTTAATGATAAACCAAACGCTGCAATACAGTTGAATACACCTTTAAACTTTCTAACCCAACGAGCTTTAGACCGAAGAACTAATCAGGGAATTGTATTAAATGAAAATGACGTGCCAATTCACCAACCTTATATGGATGGAATTACGAATGCAAGAGGAATTACGGTTAAAGCCAAATCAAAATGGATGAACTGTCTTCATGTTCAAGGAAGTCTGAACGCTATTACTGCATTGACTTTGTTGCCCTATGTAAATCATGTTCGTTTTGCCGATGCTTCGTTGAATTTGAAAAGACCTACTCCGAGAATCATCAACCCGGTCAATAAACAGCTGGATGTTTTGACCAATTTTAATTACGGAAATAGCAACAATCAAATACAAATGCTGAATGGGCATTTACTACATCAGGCAAATTATACCGGAACAGGTAAAATAATTGCGGTTTTGGATTCCGGATTTATAAATGTTAATTCAACGGCACCTTTTCAACGGTTATTCGATAATAATTTGATACTTGGAGGTTATAATTTTGTTAGTCGGAATACCAACGTTTATTCGCTGCACAATCACGGAACGTTGACGCTTTCCTGTATGGGAGGTTATGTTGATGGTCAACTTGTTGGAACGTCACCGGATGCACAATATTATTTATATGTAACTGAAGATGTGACGCAAGAAAGTCCAGTTGAAGAAAGTTATTGGGTTGAAGCAGCTGAAGAAGCGGATAGCCTGGGAGCGGATATTATTTCTACTTCATTGGGGTATTATGATTTTGATGATATGAGCTATGGTCATTATTATGATGAGTTTACAGGTGACACAGCTTTCGCTTCCAAAGGAGCTAATATTGCTTTCAGCAAAGGAATCATAGTTGTTGCTAGTGCTGGTAATTCCGCGGGTAGTCCTGAACCATATAATCATATTGGTGTTCCGGCTGAAGCTACTAATGTTTTGGCAGTTGGAGCGGTTAAAGCTGATGGGTCATTGGCGACTTTTAGTTCAATCGGACCTTCATTTGATTTAAGAACAAAGCCTGATGTTATGGCTCAAGGACAAGCTTCAGTTATAGCCAATACAAGTGGCACTATTCAGACGGCGAGCGGCACTTCTTTTTCTTGTCCGATTATGGCAGGAATGATAGCGAGTTTTTGGCAAGCAATTCCGTGGGCAACAAACCAACAAGTTGTAGATTTTGTGAAACAATCTGCCGATAGATTTGATAATCCAACGAACCAATTTGGTTATGGAATTCCAGATTTTCAGTTGGCATTAAATAACGCACTTTCTTTAAATCAAAATTCCTTAGATAAATTTTTAGTATATCCAAATCCGGTTTCTGATGAGCTATTCCTTTCGTTTCCGGCTACTTTTAGTGAAGCGAAAATTAGTTTTTACAATGGGTTAGGTCAATTTCTTTTTGAGAAAAGTATTCAAAATACGGATGCATCTATTTCATTGGGAAACATCAATTCCGGGATTTACTTCTTTAAAATAGAAGGTAATTCTTTTGCACAAACTGGAAAAATTATCAAAAATTAATGAAGAACTCATTCAGTATACATGAATAAAATAACCCAACTTTTCAATATAAAATACCCAATTGTTCAAGGCGGAATGATTTGGAACAGTGGTTATAAATTAGCCAGTGCCGTTAGTAATGCAGGAGGTTTAGGATTGATTGGGGCAGGTTCAATGTATCCCGATGTTTTGCGTGAGCATATCCTAAAATGCAAAAAAGCAACAGCTAAACCTTTTGGAGTTAATGTTCCGATGTTATATCCAAATATTGAAGAAATCATCCAAATTATTATTGAAGAAGAAGTAAAAATTGTATTCACATCGGCAGGAAATCCAAAAACATGGACCAATTATTTAAAGGATAGGGGCGTTACCGTGGTGCATGTTGTGAGTAGTTCAAAGTTTGCCTTAAAAGCCCAGGAAGCTGGGGTTGACGCTGTTGTTGCTGAAGGTTTTGAAGCAGGTGGACACAATGGAAGGGAAGAGACCACTACGTTTACTTTAATTCCGATGGTAAAAGAACAAATCAATATTCCGCTAATTGCTGCGGGTGGAATTGCTACCGGAAGAGGAATGCTTGCCGCAATGGTTCTTGGTGCTGATGGTATCCAGATGGGATCCCGATTTGCAGCGTCGTTTGAAAGTTCGGCTCATGAAAATTTCAAGAAAACTATTATTGGAATAAAGGAAGGTGATACCCAATTAACGTTGAAAGAATTAGCTCCGGTGCGATTGATAAAAAATAAATTTTATAATGACATTCAGGACTTGTATTCAAAATGTCCAACAAATGAAGATTTAAAAGTATTATTAGGAAGAGCCAGAGCCAAAAAAGGAATGTTTGAGGGAGATTTAGAAGAAGGTGAATTAGAAATAGGACAAATAGCAGGATTAATTCATGAAATTAAATCGGTTGAGTCTATAATTGATGAGGTAATTCACGATTTCCAAATAGCTTTAAAAGGTCTCCCGGAAATTAAATTTTAAACTCATTTTGATTTTACAATTAGTTGTTAATAGCTTTGCAATTGCATGCAAACTTATTAACAATTTTTTATTTTTAAATAAGAAATTAAACTGTTAATAACTTTAAAATTATTTTTTAATAGTATGTAAAATGTATTATATTATTTAGATAAAATAATTTTATTCAGATAAGTTGTATTTATTTTTGTTGATTAATTTGTTTATAACATTTTAATAAGTCAAATCCTGTTTCTATTATTAGGAGTAATATAGAGGAAGTATTTTTTCGCTAAGGAGTATACAATTGAATATCGGTTTAAATCATTTTTGATATATAAAAAATGTAAAATTTAAAGGCAATTTAAAAGAGTATACGGTCAATCAGTAAAGAATTATCTAAAATTGAATTGCTTATGAGAATCACTACTCTTGTTAAAAATTATTCTTTTTATGTCTTTTTGTTATTATCTCTTTTATGGCGTACTGACTCTGTATATTCTCAATGTCCTACTGTATCAAATGCAACTCAGTCATTTTGTGATACTCAATCTCCAACTGTTGCTAGTCTTGTTGCCACAACTAATGGTGGTGGGATTAAATGGTATGCTAGTGCTACAGGAGGGTCTGCTTTATTAAGTTCAGTAAGTTTAATAAATGGCGAAGATTATTTTGCAGATGACAATACTGGAGCCTGTGGAACACGACAAAGAGTAGTTGTTACTATTTATTCTGCCCCAACAGGATTAAATTTTCAAGGAGTTTGTGTAAGTAACGCTAACCTAGCAACTCCATCCAATCCACAATTCGTAATATCAGGAAATGGTTTAAGATGGTACACACAACTAAATGGTGGAACTGCTTTATCTCCTACAGAAGTTTTGTCAAATAACACTATTTATTATATAAGTCAAACTAATCCGTCAACAGGATGTGAAACTTCAAGATTTCGGTTACGTGTAAATGTTGGAATTGTTCCCGTGCCTAATGGAATTGCATTACAGGATTTTTGTAGCAACACTTCTCCAACTGTAAATGATTTAGTAGCTGCGGGCGATAACAATTGGTATCTAACATCTGAATTTGGAATCCCTTTAGATTTGTCCACACCTTTAGTAAATGGGCAACATTATTATGCAACAACAATTGATCCTCCCTGCGAAAGTGTTGATCGTTTTGATGTTTTAGTAAATATTTACGAACCAAATGATGCAGGTAATGATGGTAATAGTGAAATATGTTTAGACCAGGTTTCCTCGACAGCTCCTTTTGATTTATTTAATTTATTAGGTGGAACTCCCGATAATACAGGAGTCTGGTCAGGACCAATTACTACTAGCAATGGTTTTCAAGGAACTGTTGATGTGTCATCAATGACTTTAGCAGGAAGCCCTTATGTTTTTACTTATACGGTTTCTTCTGCTTTATGCGCAACAGATACTGCAACTGTAACAATAACAATATTCCCTTTACCTACCGTTATAATTAGTGCAAATACTACCAATATATGTGTTGGGAATAGTGCTACAGTAACTTTTACAGGAACACCAAACGCTACAGTAACCTATTCGATAAACGGCGGAATCGATCAAACCATTGTATTAAATGGAACTGGAACGGCAACGATTTCAACTACATACACACTGTCTACTACTTATACCCTAATTAATGTTGTTTCCTCGGTTTTGCCGAATTGTAGTCAATTACAATCAGGAAGTGTGACTATTTTAGTAACGCCAGACCCAACGGCAAGTGCGAATTTTAGTCCAACCACAATTTGTGCCAACACCGCTTCGTTGCTAACTTTTACAGGCACAGCAGATGCTACGGTAACTTTCAATATCAATGGCGGAGCCAATCAAACGATAGTGTTGACGGGAGGAACAGCGACTTTACCAGGAACTTATACTGCCACAACTACCGTAACATTAGTAAGTGTTACCACATCGGGCACACTGAGTTGTACAAAATTATTAAACACAACCGTTACCTTAAATGTAATCGATCCAACCGCAAGTGCTAGTTTTAGTCCAACCACAATTTGTGCTAACACTGCTTCGTTGCTAACTTTTACAGGCACAGCAGATGCTACGGTAACCTTCAATATCAATGGCGGAGCGAATCAAACGATAGTGTTGACGGGAGGAACAGCTACTTTACCAGGAACTTATACTGCCACAACTACCGTAACATTAGTAAGTGTTACCACATCGGGCACACTGAGTTGCACAAAATTATTAAACACAACCGTTACCTTAAATGTAATCGACCCAACCGCTAGTGCTAGTTTTAGTCCAACCACAATTTGTGCTAACACTGCTTCGTTGCTAACTTTTACAGGCACAGCAGATGCTACGGTAACTTTCAATATCAATGGCGGAGCCAATCAAACGATAGTGTTGACTGGGGGAACAGCTACTTTACCAGGAACCTATACTGCCACAACTACCCTAACATTAGTAAGTATTACCACATCGGACACACTGAGTTGTACAAAATTATTAAACACAACCGTTACCTTAAATGTAATCGATCCAGCCGCAAGTGCAAGTTTTAGTCCAACCACAATTTGTGCTAACACCGCTTCGTTGCTAACTTTTACAGGCACAGCAGATGCTACGGTAACTTTCAATATCAATGGCGGAGCCAATCAAACGATAGTGTTGACTGGGGGAACAGCTACTTTACCAGGAACTTATACTGCCACAACTACCGTAACATTAGTAAGTGTTACCACATCGGACACACTGAGTTGTACAAAATTATTAAACACAACCGTTACCTTAAATGTAATCGACCCAACGGCAAGTGCGAATTTTAGTCCAACCACTATTTGTGCCAACGGAAATTCGGCACTTACTTTTACAGGAACTGCCAATGCCACGGTAACGTATTCAATAAATGGCGCAGCGAATCAAACCATTGTATTAGACTCAGCAGGAACTGCCACAGTAGCGGGAACTTATACAGTAAACACAACAGTAAATCTAATAAGTGTAACTACCGCAGGAAGTCCGAGTTGTACCAAAACACTCACGCAAACATTACTATTAACGGTAGTGCCATTGCCAAATGCAGGAAATGATGCTCCTTTGCCAGTCTGTTCTAATCGGAATCCTGTAGATATGTTTCCCTTACTTGGAACTAATGCTCAAACAGGTGGAGTTTGGAGAGACCCAGCAAATGCAATAGTTACTAATATTTTGAATCCAGCTACAGCTGTTGACGGAGTTTATACTTATACCATTACAGGCATTGCACCTTGTGGTGACGATACTGCTACTGTTACAGTTGTAGTTACACCCGGCCCAGAAGCAGGGACTGATAATTCTCTCGTAGTTTGTGTTAATAGTCCTTCTCAAGATTTATTTTTATTATTAGGTCCAAATGCACAAACTGGAGGCGCATGGACACCACCTATGGCAAGTGGAACAGGTGTTTTTGATCCCTCTGTTGACCTACAAGGAGATTACACCTATACTTTGACAGGAACTGCACCTTGTTCGAATGATTTTGCTACAATTTCGGTAACTGTGAATCCAATTCCGGATGCCGGTATAGATGGAACTAAAATATTTTGTTCAAATGGTTCTTCAGAAGATTTAATTCTTTCTCTCGGAGGGACACCCCAAGCAGGAGGAATTTGGTCACCAGCTTTAGTTAGCGGAACAGGTATTTTTGATCCAACATTTGATACTGCGGGAACGTATACTTACACCGTTGGAAGTACATGTATTACGCCTGCCACTGCAACGGTAATAGTTTCTATAATTATGGCTCCAAATAGTGGAGGAGTAGGTCAGACTTTAACTACTTGTACAGTTATAACTTCTCTTGATTTATTCTCTGGTTTAGATGGAACTCAAAATTCTGGTAATTGGAGCGATGATGATGCTACTGGAGCATTGGTTAATAATATTTTTAATCCATCAACTGTCGGAATCGGGACCTATCATTTTACTTATACAGTATTAGGAACTTCTCCTTGTGCGAATGCTACTTCGACTGTAACGGTGATTGTAAATCCATTGCCAAATGCAGGAACAGCGGTTAGTGTTCCTTCAGTTTGTACTTCTGTCGGAAGCATAGATTTAAATACCTTACTAACAGGTCAAGATACTGGAGGTACGTGGTCGGTTACTACACCAGTAGATATTAGTTCTTTTGCTGCGGGAACATATACTTATGGGTATTCGACAACAAATTCATGCGGAACTGATTTTCAAGATGTACAATTTACTGTGCGTCCAAATCCGATAATAGCTTCTTCAAATATTCTCATTTCTCCGGCTTGTAGTGGTTTTGATGTTACAGTTAACTTGTCAGGAATGGTAGATGGAACTTATACATTAAATTATAATTTAATTGGAAGCAACACACTTGCAAATCAAAACGTTACAGTAGTAATATCAGGAGGAAATGGAAGCTTTACTATTCCAACAGCTAACATTCCTAATACTGGTTCTACTACAATTACTTTCAACACTATTCAAAATACGACTACCAATTGTCAAGTTACTTTGAACAATGTTACTGGAACGATTATTATTAATCCGATAGTTCAAATAGATAATACTAATATTGCTGTCTCTACAATTTGTATTGGAAGTGTTGCAACCGTTGTTATTTCAAATGCAACAAATCTGC